>JAGMBN010000036.1 GCA_023129655.1 bacterium
CCCCAATCCCTTAAATCATCAATTGATTTAAGTACTGCGGCATCGTATGTAATTCCGAAGTCTGCTCTTACCTTTTTTCTTTCAATATCGCCTGCATAAATACAGAGCAGTATATCCGCCTTATCCTTTAAATGCTGCAGGAGCCGTATCTTCACATTAGGGTCAAAGCCAGGCAGAACCCTTGAAGCATGAAAGTCAAAAACAAGCTTTCCGCCAAACTCAAGATACAGCTTATTATCAGACTTCTCAACCCTCTCAAGAATAGCCTTAGTCTGCTCTTTTAGATATTTCTCATTATCAAAACCTGCTTTTTTATTCATGTTCAGAATATTACCATTTTTTTATAGAAATTAAAATCAATAAAATAAAGAAGGCATGGAAATTATTGCATATGCATTACGGAAAGAAAAAACTCAAGGTTTTATACAGACGAGATTACAAAGAAGATATATCATGCTGGAAAATAGAAAGAGTGATCAGAAAGCATAAACTGTATCCGGATAAGATTAAGGCAGAGAAAACAGCTGAGAAGATTGCCAGAGCTAAAAGGAAACCCAAGAAGAGAATTACTCAGTTAGTTAAGGAGAACAAACTCTGGTTTCTTCTTCAAGTTGATACTATCGTAATTTACTGGGACAATCTTAAAAGATATATTCTTACAGCAGTTGATCATGCAAGTAAGCTCGGTTATGCAAGAATGTATAAAAGTCACAGCTCCAAAGCAGCTGCGGATTTTCTTTACAGGCTTCAGTATCCCGTTAACCAACGGGGCTTTCGGGATGGGGTCTGCCTTCTTCTCCTTCACCTAGGGGGTAAGCATGTATCTTACCATTTCCACCAAATTTGAAAATATCATTTGCAAGGCAAATTTTTTTTGACTATACTAGCTTAAATGATCAATGAAACACTCATGACAGCAAGCAGGCACAAAAAAATATAAAAATGTCATTGCGAGGAGTCCCGAAGGCTTTCGGGACGACGTGGCAATCTAAAAAGACGAGATTGCTTCACAAAGTTTATCCCGATATCGGGGTTCGCAATGACAGAAGGGACATTCTCAGATGAAATTTAGAATTGCAAAAGATGGTTTACCCATAATAGTTTTTTTTGTATTACTTACAATGCTCAGCGCTTTCCTGCATATATTCGTCAGTGTTATTTTTCTCATCTTACTCAGTTTTTGTGTTTTTTTCTTCAGGGATCCTGAAAGAGAGATTACAAAAGGAGAAAATATAGTACTTGCGCCAGCTGACGGCAAGGTAGTGGCGATTGAACAGATTCAAGACAGCAAGATATCCGATGAACCGGTTCGTAGAATCTCTATATTCCTATCGGTTTTTGACGCGCATATCAATCGCGCGCCAATTGATGGACAGGTTATCTATCTTGAATATTCAAAAGGAAGGTTTCTTGACGCTAGAAATCCAAAGGCATCAGAGGTAAATGAGAATAATTTTATGGTGTTTTCGCATAAAGGAACTAAGATTGCCATAAGGCAAATAGCAGGAAAGATTGCGCGCCGTGTTGTATGTAAATGCAACAAGGGGGATAATTTAAAAATCGGCGAACGCATAGGAATGATAAGATTTGGCTCAAGAACGGATTTGTTTCTTCCCATGAATGCAGAAATAAGCGCAAAAGTAGGCGATATGGTTAAGGCGGGAATAACTATTATGGGAAAACTTTCATGAGAAAGATTCAATTACTGCCAAGTCTTATTACAACTGCTAATCTGGTGGGTGGATTTCTGTCAATAATCTTCTCTATGCAGGGTAACTTTACTATTGCAGGATGGTTAATTATTATTGCTATTGTATTTGACGGGCTTGACGGCGAGGTTTCGCGTCTAACAAAAACAAGCAGCGATTTTGGATTGCAATACGACTCACTTGCTGACCTTATATCCTTTGCTGTTGCCCCAGCTGTGCTTGTATATAAATCTTTTTTGGGAGTTCCTACGCGTCTGGCGCTATCCCTTATTACACTGTATGTGGTTTGCGGAGCTCTGAGGCTGGCAAGATTTAATGTTCAAATAGTAAAAACAAAGGATAAGTTTTTTGTAGGGCTGCCTATTCCAGCTGCTGCAGCAATAGTCACAACCTCTACAGTAGCATTTCATAGCTATATTATTCAATTCCCTGCACTCAGATTCTTCCCAATATTCATGATAGTTATTGCATATTTAATGGTAAGCAAGGTTAGATATCCCAGTCTTAAAGAAATTGAGAGAAAAAGGCCTTTTCATTACCTTGTTGCCATACTCCTGATACTTGCTTTAGTAGTTATACGTTCAGACTTTTTTATGTTTGCAATAACATTTGCTTACGTGCTTTCAGGACCTACAAGAATGATCAAGCCGTTAAGAAAATTTTTTGCACTTAAAGACCAAGCTGGGAGAACATCCCCCTGATTTCGCCTGTGGCAAAACCCTCCCCCTTCAAAGGGGGACTTGAAAAGGTGCGAGAATAAACCATCCCCCTTTGAAGGGGGAGCAAGGGGGATGTAAAAACTATGTGCCATCCAACAAAAAAAGAGTTTATTAAAAAAACAAAAGCAGGGAATCTCATTCCTATTTACAAAGAGATTATAGCTGATACACAAACTCCTGTATCAGCATATAAACAAATTGCGCATGGTGACAAATTCTCATTTCTTCTGGAGAGCGTTGAAAGAGGAGAACAATTTGGCAGATATTCATTTATTGGGACTAATCCCGAGATAGTCTTTAAATGTAAAGATAATAAAGGAAGCCTGCTTTATAAGCACAAAGAAAAACAAGTTTTTCTTTCAGACGGTCCTTTGCCATTTCTCAGGCATATGATGAATAAATACAAATTTGTAATCGATGATTCTCTCCCTCCATTTTGTGGCGGAGCAGTAGGATACTTTAGCTATGATGTTATTAGATCCATAGAGAAATTACCAATGCATACAACCGATGATCTCAACCTGCCGGATTGTGTGCTGATGTTTACTGACACTATAGTAATTTTTGACCACCTTTCACACACTATGAAGATAGTGTCAAATGTACACTTAAATGATAAGATGGATCCGTCCAAGGCATACGATCAAGCTATACGAAAGATTGATAGGATAATAGAGAAATTGAACATGCCTGTGCAGAAATACGAAAATAAAAATTCAAAGGAGAAATATAGGCTGAAATCTAACCTCACAAAGAATCAATTTATAAAGATTGTAAAGAAAGCCAAGGAATATATTAAAGCAGGAGATATCATTCAGACCGTGCTTTCACAACGGCTGGAAACCAAGATAAATGCAGACTCATTTGATATATATCGGGCTCTTCGAAGAATAAATCCATCTCCATATATGTATTATCTGAAGCTTGATAGTTTTGAAATAGCAGGATCATCTCCGGAGACTTTGGTTAAGGTAGAAAATAAAACTGTAAAAGAACGCCCAATAGCTGGTACAAGACCCAGAGGAAAAACAGAAGTTGAAGACAAGGAACTTGTTAAGGAATTACTATCCGATCCAAAAGAACTCGCAGAACACATAATGCTTGTTGACCTTTCACGAAACGATATTGGCCGCGTTTGTGAATGCGGCACGGTCAAAGTTGGAGAGCTGATGGGTATAGAAAAGTACTCTCATGTCATGCATATAGTCTCAGATGTTCAAGGAGAAATCAAACCTGATTTAGACAGTATAGATGTTCTCAAGGCTTGCTTTCCTGCAGGGACGGTCTCCGGCGCTCCAAAGATAAGAGCTATGGAACTTATTGAGGAGCTTGAACCCACCAAGCGCAGTCCTTATGCAGGAGCAGTGGGATATTTAAGTTTTTCAGGAGATATGGATACATGCATAACAATAAGAACAGCAATCATTAAAAACAATACAGCTTATCTTCAGGCTGGAGCAGGCATTGTTGCAGATTCAGTACCGGAGAAAGAATATAATGAAACATTGAATAAGGCAAAGGTGCTTATAAAAGCAATAAAGCTTGCTGAGGAGGGTTTAATTTGATTCTCATAATAGACAATTATGATTCCTTTACATTTAATCTGGTTCAGTATTTCGGTGAGCTTGGCGCTGAAATGGAGATTTACAGAAATGACAAAATAACAATGGATCAAATAAAGAACAAAAAAAACCTGAAAAAGATAGTTATCTCTCCAGGCCCATGCACACCAAAAGAAGCTGGCATTTCCAAGGATGTTATCAAATTATTTTACAAGAAAATTCCAATACTCGGTGTATGTCTGGGGCACCAGTGTATCGGGGAAGTCTTTGGGGCAAAAATAGTTAGGGCTAAAAGACTTATGCATGGAAAAACTTCTATGATTTATCATGACAGCAAAACAATATTTAAAAACATCTCTAATCCATTTGAAGCCACACGATATCATTCTCTTGAAATAGAGAGAGAATCTCTCCCTGAGTGTTTCACAATTTCTGCATGGACTGATCAAAATGAAATAATGGGAATCCGGCATAAAAAATATCAGGTTGAAGGTGTCCAGTTCCACCCTGAATCAATCCTCACTAAAGAAGGCAAAAAAATACTTGGCAACTTTTTAAAGCTGAAATAGAAAGTCCCCCTTTGAAGGGGGATTCAGGGGGATGTAAGGCATGCCGCAAAAGACAATAATAAAATATTTTAGTTATGAATTATAAGATAGAGAATAACGATTTGACCAAAGGTAGTATTTCCAAGAGTATTTGGAAGTTAGCTCTTCCTATTATGGTCAGCGTAGTATTGCACAATGCGTTTAATATTGTGGACATGATTTTTGTTGGCAGATTAGGTCCTGAAGCTATTGCTGCTGTAGCCATGGGAGGAATTCTCTTTGGAATAATTATGATTGCTTTAATAGGTATATCCATTGGGACTACTGCTATGATAGCCAGAGCCATTGGGTCAAAGGATATTAAAGAGGCAGAAGACATTGCCGTGCAATCACTTTTTATGGGTGTCATCGGTTCTATTGCTTTGGGTCTTTTAGGTTATTTTCTGGCAAAACCTATGCTTATCTTGTTTGGCGCAAGTGGCGAAGTGATTTCTTTAGGAACATCTTACATCAAGATATTGTCGCTTGGTTCAATCACAATGTTTCTTTTATTTTTGATCAGCGCTATCCTTCGTGGAGCAGGGGATGCCTTTTTGCCAATGAAATTTTTGATGCTTTCTACAGGATTAAACATTGTTTTAGATCCAGTATTAATATTTGGGCTATTTGGATTTCCTGCTTTAGGAGTTAAAGGTTCTGCCCTGGCTACTGTTATAGCCAGGGCAGCAGGTATGACATGGGCATTATATGCGATTTTCAATGGACACTCTATTATCCATTTAAAAATAAAGGAATCAAGGTTGAGACTCTCCGTTATGCTTCAGATGATTCGTACCGGAATTTTTGCTGCCTTGCAGATGACTGCAAGAAATATATCGGGTTTAATCTTAATGCGCATTGTAGCTGTATTCGGCACTTTTGCTGTAGCTGCTTATGGTATTGGGATGAGAGTATTGATGTTAGTAATGATGCCTGGCTTTGCATTTGCTCAATGCGCTACAACATTAGTTGGACAGAATTTAGGCGCAGATAGACCAAAAAGGGCTGAAAAAAGCGCATGGACAGCAGCAGGATTTTTTGGAATTATGGCTATAATATTCACAGTAATATTTTTTATATTTGCTAAGGAAATAATCGCTATTTTTAATACCAATCCAGAAGTTATTAGAATAGGCGCTCTATATTTACGCTTTTTATCTTTTACATTTATCTTTATGGCATCCTCTATAGTCCTTGGGAGAGCATTTATGGGCGCAGGTGATACTTTATCGCCGCTTATAATTACAGGTATTTCCCTTTTTGGATTTCAGATACCACTGGCACTTTTATTATCAAGAAATTTAAATATGAATACTAATGGTATATGGCTGGCAATTGCTATCTCAAATATAGTTCAAGGAGTAGTGATGGCTGGCTGGTTTAAAAAAGGCAAGTGGAAGAGCATAAAAATAGATTGACTTTTGGTTTCGGTATGATAAACTCGGTTCAATATTTCTAAATTCAGAGGAGGTGTAGCATGGCAGAAGGTTATTGTGTGAAGTGCAAGGCTAAGAAAGAAATGAAAGATGCCAAAGAAGTTACGATGAAGAATGGCAGAAAAGCAATGAAAGGCGTTTGTCCAAGCTGCGGTACCGGTATGTATCGGATAATGGGCAAGTAATAATTACCTGTCTTTTGTTTTATGTGCCGTAGATGAAATTTTATTAAGTTTTGTCTGCGGCATCTTTATTTTAGAGAATATATAATTGAATGCAGATGACTAATTTACGCCCTCCTCTTTTATTTATTTCCGGCTGGGGAATGAGCGAAACTATTTGGAAATATCAAATAGAATATTTTAGACAGAATTATAAAACTCTTGCTGTATCTCTTGAAGGAGACTGTATGAGAGCGCATACAGAACACTTGCTCGGGATTATAAAAAAATCAAAATTAAAGAACATTAACCTTGTGGGATGGTCAATGGGCGGCATGTTCGCTATTAATTTTGTATCTCAATACCCTGAATATGTGAAGAAACTTGTTCTTGTGAGCGCTCCTGCAAAATTTGTTGCTTCAGGGGATTATGACGCAGGTATATCACACATTGTTATGCAAGGCTTTATCAACAAGTTCAGAAAATCACCTGTGAGAATGCTAGGTAATTTTGCTGGTCTTATTTTGAAGAACGCAGAATTTAATGAAGAAGATTTGAATTTAATAAAGCAATCGTCAAACATATCTGATAAAAACAAAGCTCTTCAGGATTTATTACTGCTCAGAGATTGTGATATGAGAGATAAATTGCGTTTTATAAAAATTCCAACTCTCATAATTCACGGAAAAAGGGATATGGTATGTCCTTATGCATGCGCAGATTATTTGCATGGCAAAATAAAGAATTCTGTTCTTCATGCGTTTGAAAACACAGGACATATTCCATTTGTAACGAAACATAAGGAATTTAATATTTTACTTGATGGATTTTTCAAAGATAATGAATTTTAAACATAGGACGAAGTTCTCATTTTCAAAAAGCGCTTCAAAGTATGATGATATTGCCGGACTGCAGTTTAAGATTGCGGATATACTGATCTCAATGCTGGATAAGTCTAAATGCGCCTTGAGAATACTTGATATAGGAACAGGAACAGGTTATCTTGTTGATAAGCTTGAGCGTGCGTTCCCGAACGCAAAAATACATGCCGCTGATATCGCCTTTGGAATGGTCAAAATATCCTCAGCAAAAAAACGCATTAGCAGAACCAGTTTCGCGCAGGCAGATGCTGAATTTTTACCGTATAAGAATGATACGTTTGATATAGTGATCTCAAATTCCGTATATCAGTGGATGGAAAACTATTCAAGAGGGATAAGTGAATTGTATAGAGTTATAAAACCAGAAGGGAAATTCCTTTTTTCAATGTTTGGAGGAGAGACATTGCGCGAACTTGGTATATCATTTATAGAAGCGCATAATACTTTGGGCACACAGCCTAATTCTCATTGTATTGATTTTATTGATGATAAGAAACTTATCAGTCTTCTTAGTAAATTTAAAGGAGTTGACGCGCAAAAAATTACAAAAAGAGTATATTATAGTGATGTTACGAATTTATTGACCTATCTTAAGTCTATAGGGTCTCACAATCACTTATACGGCTCAGGGAATGGATTAGGCAATAGAAGACTAATGAACAAAATGGAAGAGGTGTATACGAAAAAATATTCCGAGGATAATAAGATTTTTGCGACTTATGACATACTGATTGCGCAGGGGCAAAAGAGGGCACATCCCCCTAGTTCCGCCTGCGGCGAAACTAGGGGGATGTAAAAATATGCAGAAAGGCGTTTTTATTGCAGGGACTGATACTGGGGTTGGCAAGACTGTTATAGCTGGAGGATTGGCTCGCCTGCTTCGCAATATGGGGATAAATGTTGGTGTTATGAAGCCTGTTGAGACAGGTGGGGAATATAAAAATGGCAAACTTGTTGGCAAGGATACTGAATATCTGATCAGAATGAGTAAAGTTCAAGACATTTACAGCCATATCAATCCTTATATATTGCAACATCCTTTAGCTCCATATGCTGCCGCAAAGATTGAAGGAAAGCGAATATACAAGAAGAAAATATTTGCATCTTTTAGAAACCTTACGGATAAACACGATTTTTTAATCGTTGAAGGATGCGGCGGATTTCTTGTGCCAATAACATCCAATTATATGATTTCTGCCCTTGCCAGAGATATGAAACTTCCTGTTATAGTTGTTGCAAGAGCAGGGTTGGGAACTATTAACCATACTCTCTTAACTCTGGATCATGCGCGAAAAGCAGGAGTTAAGGTAATAGGCGTTATTATAAATAAGACCAGCAAAAATATTCAGATGTCTGAGAAAACAAATCCACAGGCTATAAGAGCTTTTGGCAGGGTGCCGATACTGGGTGTAATACCATATACTTCAGGACGTAAGAAAATGGATGTTGTTATCAACAAATATATAGACATTGGAAAAATTTTATACAATAATACCTAGAAAGTTATGAGGAGAAAACAATGAGAATTATTGCAATTGCAAAAAATACCTTTAAAGAAGCATTAAGAGGAAAGATGTTCAACATTATGTTGATCTTTGCTCTGGTTACTATTGGAAGCACAAAGATGTTTTCGTTTTTTACTCCGCGAGAAGAGATGAAAATGATTAAAGATATGGGTTTTTTCTTTATAACAATTTTTGGGCTGCTGATAGCGATTATTCTTGGAGCAAGATTAATTTATGAAGAACTGGAAAAAAAGACAATATATACCGTGCTTTCTAAACCGGTTCGTAAATATGAGCTTATTTTAGGAAAGCTATTTGGCGCAATGTTTACACTGCTTATTAATCTCTGTTTTATGACCGCTGTGTTTTTAGTGGTGCTTTATCTAAAGGAGCGCGCGCTGAATTTTGAAATATTCAAAGCTATGTTTCTAATTTTTATTAGTTTATCCCTACTTAGTTCTATTGCTATTATGTTCTCAACATTTTCTACCATGTGGATAAGTATAACTTTAACACTATTTATCTATATTGTAGGAAATATATTTGAGTATCTTAAACATCTGGCGCAAAAAGGCGGCATAGTATTGAAATTCGTTCTTGAAGGGGCGTATTACCTTTTCCCTAATTTTACTAATTTCAACATAAATCGGGACGTTGTTCATGGCACAGCAGTATCAGGTCTGCACATACTTAAAGTTACGGTTTATGGGCTAAACTATATAATAATATTTACGCTTCTTTCCATATTGTTTTTTAGGAAACGGGAAGTATGAGATTTAGACCTCAAAAAATACATTTCATATTTCTTATTGTTATTTTGATATTGCTGGTTGTAGTCGTGCCTTTACAGCGTAGCATAGACAGGGACTTGGACAAATTACATCCGGAGAGAAAACTAGTTACTGCTCCGGCAGGGGAATTTCTGGGGCAGTTTCTCTTTGGTTTCAAGGATATTATTGTAGATCTAATGTGGCTTAGAATAGATTACTACTGGGATCACCAGCAGCAGGAGAAGATGTTCCCACTCTACAGAATGATCACCAAGCTTGACCCACGCTTTCTTGACGCATGGATTCTATGGGCATGGAATATCGGATACAATCTTAGCGCATCCGTAAAGGATCCTGAAATAAAAGAAAAATGTTATTGGGCGGATGTCAATATATTAAAAGAAGGCATAAAGTTTAATCAGGATAAGTATGACCTGTTCTTTGAGTGCGGCTGGGTTTATTACCATAAGTTAAAATTATACGCAGAAGCTGCTAAGTACTTTGCGTTAGCTGGACAGCGCAAAGAACGTCCAATGTATGTTACTCACATTCTTGCTCATAGCTATGCAAAGCAGCATAACTGGCAAAAATCTTTGGGGATATGGAAATCTGTTAAGGGAAAAGGATATAAAAATTGGACACAATCTGAAGTTGCGAGAAGACACATAAAGAAGATGGAAAAATATATTGAAATGGAACAAAGGGGCGAAACAGTTAAGGATGAGATGTACCCGTGAGGGCATAATTCTTAATTTCTAATTTTAAATTTTTAATTGATTTGAGTTGTCTTGTATGATATTTTTAGATTAGTAAATAACATGGAGGAATGAATGAATACAATTTTTCAGTCTGTTTTTAACTTGTTTTCAAACGATATGGGAATAGATCTTGGAACGTCCACTACACTTATATACGCAAAGGGCAAGGGCATTGTTCTTTCTGAGCCATCGGTTGTTGCTATAAGAGGAAATACGAGCAAAGTGCTGGCTGTTGGAAATGACGCAAAGAAAATGCTTGGAAGAACACCCGGGGATATTTCTGCAATAAGACCTTTAAAGGATGGAGTCATTGCGGATTTTGAGGTAGTGGAGATAATGCTAAGACATTTTATAACAAAAATCCATAATAGAAGAATGTTTATAAGCCCAAGAGTAATTGTTGCTATCCCATCAGGTATAACAGCTGTAGAAAGGAGGGCTGTGGAGGATTCAGCTATCCATGCCGGTGCAAAGGAGGTTTATTTAATTGGAGAACCAATGGCAGCAGCTGTAGGCGCAGGACTTCCTGTTCAGGATCCGGCCGCAAGTATGATTGTAGATATAGGAGGCGGAACTACAGAAGTTGCTGTTATATCTCTTGTTGGTAGTGTTTATGGACGGACAATCCGTATTGCAGGCGATGAAATGGATACAGCTATCATAGAGCATATTAAGAGAGCGTATAATGTTCTTATCGGTGAACGTACGGCAGAGAATATAAAAATAAAAATAGGCTCAGCATTTCCAGCAGACAAAGAGG
>JAGMBN010000037.1 GCA_023129655.1 bacterium
AAAAGAATTAGGGAAAGCTATTCCTATATCAAATCTTTCCTTTCTTAACTTCCTGATCAATCTGATATATCCAACCAAATTCTTTGGATTGCAAACAATAATATCGTCAATAAATGGATTGCCAATAAACACATCTTTAACCCATTCTTTTACAACAATAGTAATTTTTGCGTCCGGAAAATTCTTTGCCAGTTGTGTGATCGCAGGCGTGGTCATAACAGCATCACCTATCCAGTTAACACTTCTGATAACAATTTTTTTTATCCCCACTGAATCTATTTCTAGTTTTGCCTTTCCTTTGTGCCTCTGTGCCTTTGTGCCTTTTTCTAAAGCTTTTGCATATTTAGAGAACACATAAAAAGCGCCTAACACGCACACTACTATTCCTACAGCTCCATCCAAAAAACCCCTTTTAAGAATATACATTTTAAAGAACTTTACAAAAGGCCATAAAACTAAATGAAATATTCCTATCTTACGTTTCTTCTTTAATATTTCTTTAGCAGCCAAATCAGTATATTTATTGAACTTCTGAAAATAATGTTCAAGATTACGATATGGCTGATGGATCAGATCCCCACATAAATAGCCTTTTTCTCCTTTCAACTCAACGCTTGAACCTAATTCTCTATCTTTGTATACAGCTCCCTCACGTTGAAACAGCCGTAAGACATAATCAGGATACCATCCGCAATAGTTAACTGGTTTTCCTAAAAAATAATTCCTGCGAGGTATATAATAGCCATTCAGAGTATGTCTGTTTTTTATAAGATTTTCTATGTTTTTGGATAGCTCAGCTGTTACTGCTTCGTCAGAGTCAACTACCAATATCCATTCACTCGCTATCTTCTTCAGTACCCAATTCAGTTGTCTTCCATAGTTTACATACTTGTTATAATATATTCTGGCAGTATACGTTTTAGCTATTTCATTTGTTCTGTCTGTACTTCCAGAATCTACTATAACTATGTCGGTTATCCATTTAATGCTTTCAAGACATTTCTCTAATGTACCAGATGAATTATAGGTCAAAACTATGGCAGACAAGTTAGACATATTACTTCCTTCTCTTTACACCACCTATTTACTCGCATCCAGTGTTTGGTTTGACATCCAGTAATTCTTGCGACATCCGTCCTGCATCCTGTTTTAATGATTGATATAGCCCATACGCCGATTGTGAAAAATATCTTATAAGTTTCTGAGAATTTCTATGCCTTTATAGAGAACTTTATTCTCTGCTGCATAACAGATGCGGAAATGAGTATTTCTTTCCGAAAACACACTTCCCGGTATAATGAGTAAATTTTTCTCTATGGCTTTTGCAGCAAATTCTTCATCGTTTAATCCATGCGGAACTTTTACAAACATATAAAATGCGCCTTCCGGCTTTAATATCTCAAAATAATCCTTTAAACCATTATACATCAAATCTCTTTTCTCTTTATATGAATCTATTAATAGAGATACATTATAATCCATGGCTTTAAGCCCGCTGTACTGAACAATTGAAGGGGCGCAGACAAAAGTATACTGCTGCAATTTAATCATCTCATCCAACAGCCATTTCGGTCCCCCAGCCCAGCCAAGTCTCCATCCTGTCATAGCGTATGTCTTTGAGAACCCGTTCAGCACTAATGTGTTTTCATGGATTTCTGCAATTGAAACAGAATCTTCTTCATAAATGAACTCATTATAAATTTCATCTGAAATTATAAGAATATTGTGTTTTTTAGCTATATCCGCAAGATCCTTTAACTGATCTTTGCTATATACAGCGCCTGTCGGATTGCATGGACTGTTTATTACAATGATTTTGGTTTTTTTAGATATAGCCTGCTCAACTTTATCAACAGGAATATTAAATGACGGATATGTATCAACAAAAACAGGGATACCTCCCATTACCCTGATCAGATGTTTATACATTACAAAGTAAGGATCAAACACAACAACTTCATCGCCGGGATTAACAAGACACATAAAGGCTAACATAAGTCCACCTGAGACACCAGAAGTAATCATTATCTCCTCCAGACTTATATTCTTCTCCTTTTGTTGAGCCTTAATCTTTTCCCTCAATTCATGGATACCCTGAGTAAGTGTATATTTATTCAATCCATTTTGAATTGAGTCTATAGCCGCTTTCTTAATTTCTTGAGGCACATCAAAATGCGGCTGGCCTATACTCAGATTTATAGGATTTTTTAATTTAGAAGCCAAAGCAAAAACCTTCCTTATCCCAGAAGAATCTATTAAAGACATTCTCTCAGCAATTGCACTGTTCTTCATTAAGCTTCACTCCTCTAATAATTTCAAAATAGCAGGTTCCAACACATCCAGTTTTTGCAAACCAAATCCCTTTCCATATATTCTGCCCTGCCTATCAATTATAAATATAGTTGGGAAACTTCTAATGCCTCCATATAACTCATATACATACTTCTCTCCTATAAGAACTTTATATGTTATGCCAACTTTTTTCGTGAACAAGTTTGCAGGATATAAACTGCCTTTATCCATCACAACTGCCAGAATTACAACCTCACGCTTACTATAATTCTTCTGTATATACTGCAAATATTCTGCCTGTTTTTTTGAAAGAGGATCCCAGCTATACCAGAACTCCAGAATAACAACTTTGCCAATGAATGAAGAAAGAGATACTCTGCCGCCATCAAGACTCGTTAGCGCAAAATCTGGAGCTTGAGGATGTCTATTGAGCGCTAGCTGTGGCTTACTTCTGGCACATGATGTAATAAGAAAACATACAGACACTGCCAATGCAATTATAGTTCTGTAATAAATATTCATTGTAGGGGTGGAGCTTGCCTCCACCCATTCCAAGTATTAATTTGCACGATTACGTCAGCTCCAAGCAAAGCTCCCACTTCTTTTGAAGTCTTGACTTTCTTCTCTCTAATCAGTTCTTGATATTTTTGCCTTGAGAGTACTTTATATCCTTTTTTTAAAAATTCTCGCTCTATCTCCGTTATCCATAGAGCGTGTGATTCTCTAAGAAGAACCGTTGATTCGCTGATGCCTTTACTTGCTAAAGTAGTCCCTGAGTCATAATAATCTTTGGGAAGGCTTACTACAATGTTTTTGTATTCTGCCATGCGTTGCTGAAAATCCAGAACCTTGGTTGTTTCCGAAGAAACATCTTTGTTAATATCCGTTTGCACGGATACGTCTACAAGCCTGTATGTTGCGCATCCTGCAAAGAAAATAGAACTCAAAACTGCAAAAGCAACTAAAACTAATTTTCTCATAATCTTCCCCTTTTTTTTGATATTTAATATAGCATATAGAATTTTCCCAGTCAAAGTGATACAATTTTTATTATGACAGATATAAAAGTTGTGGCAGTTAATAAGCGCGCAAGGCATGAATATCATGTATTGGAAACTTTTGAAGCAGGGATTGCTCTTAATGGCAGTGAAGTAAAATCAATGCGTACAGGAGGGGTAAATATAAAGGAGTCGTTTGCAAAGATTGAAAATGCAGAGATCTTTATACATAGCATGCATATAAATCCCTATGAGCAGGCAAGCAGCTTTAATCATGATCCTCTTAGAATTCGTAAGCTTTTGCTTCATAAGCAGGAAATAAAACATCTTATTGAGCAGACTTCCCAGAAGGGACTTACTTTAGTGCCTTTACAGATTTATTTTAAAGGTGGCAGGGCAAAGATAGAAATCGCTCTTGCAAAAGGCAAAAAACTATATGATAAACGCGACGCAATAAAGAAGAAGGTTATAAGCAGAGAAACAGAAAAAGCTTTAAAACAGCATCAGAAAAGAATATAATAAAAATAGTTCATTGAAAAGCAGAGTTTAGGATTTAGATATTAGGATTTCGGATTTTGTTTGTACCTGGGGGTGATACGGCTTCGACAGGAGTAGAAGGTGCAGAAGTTGCATGTCGAGGGTGCTGGGTGGCCTCGAAAAAAACCTGGCAATACAACTTAATTGCCGACGAACAGTTGGCTTTAGCTGCTTAAATAGCAGTTACGTCTATCTTATTCTTGCCTGTAGAAAGAGAATAGGCGCCGATTAACAGGCTGGGCAGATTGTTTTGTTTGAGGCGATCTGTTGAGATTTTATCAAACTAGTTTCCATAACATCCTGTTCGCTGGAGGTTACAAGAAACGATATTTAAAGAGCGGAATAAACATGTAGATACTACTGTAACTGTACTTTTGGACGTGGGTTCGACTCCCACCACCTCCACCAGAAAAGAGCCGCATCACTGAAGAATCGAATCGATTTTAAATCTTCATAATCTTTTGCAGGATAAGCAGAAAAAAGGGATTTAGAACTTGACACACTAAATTAGGCTATGATAGACTGCCTGTGAATTTGAAGTTTTAAAAAAACCAAATGTTGGAGGAGAATAAATATGGGCAAGTTGATGAAGACGGGTGTTATTCTGCTTTTCGTAGTATCTCTCTTATTTGCGATTTCCACTATGGTTATAATAGGACGGAACCAAGATCAAAAGACTCAAATTGCAAATCTCTATGATGATCTAAATAAAACAAAAGAAGCTAAGGCAAAGGTAGAGGAAAACCTGCAAAACATGACTGCAGCTAAAAATTCTCTCGAAAAACAGTTAGCACAAACACAGAGAGAACGTGATAGATACAAAACAGCTCTAACATCAGAAAAACAAAAAATCGCTCGATTAACAGATGATATTAAAAAAGAAGTTCAAGTAAAGAATAACTATAAGACTCAGTTAGCCAAAGCTAATTCGCAAATTAGTTCTCTCAAATCCCAGAAAGCAGCCATTGAAAAAGAAGGAACTCTTAGGGGGAAATTAGAAAGCGAATCAGCAAAAAGGATAGCTGCTGAAGTGCGTATTGCTAGGCTTCTTGGCAAGAAAATTTCTGAAGGAAAACAAGAAAAGGAGGATGTCCCTATATTTAACAAGAATATGATAGGGAAAATCCTGAAAATTGATAGAAAAACAGGAATAATTGCCATAGATTTTGATCGCGACATAAGTAGACACATAGGCAAGAAACTTGTTGTTCTTCGCGATAATAATCTTATAGACAAAATTACAATCAAGAGAATATACAATACAATAATGGTTTCAAAAATAAATGCGTTCGATAATATAAGAAAGATCAAAGATGGCGACACAATTCAACTTTTGAATCGAGATCCAATAGAAGAGTAGCTAAAAGGAGAACAAAATAATGGAAGATAAGAAAGCAAACCCAATCACAGAAGATAAAAATATACAGAAGGAACCTGAGTTGACACAGAGTTCCGGAATAAATATTCAGCCTCCCAAACAAGAAAGCGCGCCAGCTCCTACTCAAGTTCAACCTAGCAATGTAATTAAACCTCCTGAAACTACACAGGATATCAATATAAAAAGGAACGAAAAAGAAGAGAAGCCTGATTTTTTGAAACATCCTCCTAAAAAGCTGGGTAAAAAAGAGAAATCAAAGTTTATAGGAACTGTCTTAATACTTTCCCTTATCATATCAACATGTTCTATCGTGCTGCTTCTATTCTGCATAAAGAACACCGCAATACCGCAGTTTATTCAACAGACAATTGATTATTTATACAAAATTTCGCAAAATTACCTGTAAAATTAATCAACAGTGTTTAAAGAAAATCTCTTTAAATCTATAGCCAAACTTGGTCTAAAACCCATACAAATAGTCGTTTTAAGCTTTATTGCAATCATTACCATGGGAGCGTTTTTATTACTGCTTCCCCATTCCAGGAAACCAGGCATAGACCTCAGTATCATAAATGCTTTGTTTACAGCCGCTTCAGCAACGTGCGTTACAGGACTTACTGTGACTAATATATCAAGCACTTTTACGCTTTTTGGCCAACTTGTTATTCTCGCTCTCATTCAAATCGGAGGACTTGGTCTTATGACTATGGTTGGTTTCTTCTCTATTATTCTAAGAAATATGAGTTTAAATGAAAGCTTAGTTATGCGAGATACCCTCAATTATGAAACTCTTGATAAAATAGGTCATATGCTCGTATCAATTTTCCTTATCACATTCACAATAGAGATTATAGGGGCAATATCTCTATATCTGTTTTGGATAGGAGATTTCGTAAGCGTTAAAAAAACTCTTTATTTTTCTGTATTCCATTCGGTTTCTGCATTTTGCAATGCTGGACTCTCCCTGTTTCAGAATAGCTTCACAAATTACAGCAAGTCCAGCGTCTTCAATCTTATAATTACCTCTTTAATTATACTTGGAGGGCTCGGTTTTATAGTAATTACCGATATTATTAAAGTTATTAAGCTAAAATTGGGCAAAAAGCCGGCCAGATTAAAAGTCCATACAAAATTAGTTCTAATTACCAGTATTATCTTGATAATTAGCGGCACGCTTATTCTCTTCTTTGTTGAAAATGGAAATTTGTCATCTGCATATTCAGCAAAAGAAAGATTAATGGTTTCTTTCTTTCAGTCTGTAACAGCAAGAACCGCAGGATTTAATACTATAAATGTTTGTGGGTTAGCGAATGTGTCTTGTCTTATCCTCATGATTCTTATGTTCATAGGAGCTTCTCCTGGCTCTACAGGAGGTGGAATTAAAACGAGCACATTTGGAATCGCAATAGTAAGTTTACGATCATTTATTCAAGGACAGCAAAGGATAGAGATATTCAAGAGAACTCTACCTAGACGTTCTTTAAATAAAGTATTCGGAATTATCTTTGTTTCTGCTATATTTATTACAGTGTGTACTGTAATATTATTACTTACAGAAAAAGCAAGTTTTATGGACATCTTGTTTGAGGAAATATCTGCCTTTGGCACAGTAGGTCTTTCAAAAGGAATAACGCCTAACCTAACTACATCAGGCAAATTAGTAATTATAATTACAATGCTCACAGGCAGGATTGGTCCTTTGACTATGGTTCTGGCGCTTGCAAGAAAGAGAAGGAAGGCTATATATACCTATCCGGAAGAAGAAGTAATTATTGGATAATTAGAGGAGAAAAACAATGACAAAATTCGCAGTAATAGGACTTGGGATGTTTGGCTATAGAGTTGCAGTTACACTTGCAGAAAGAAATGCAGAGGTAATTGCTGTTGATAAAGATCCTAGAAAGATAGAAGCTATAAAGGATAAAGTGACATTAGCTGTAAGAATGGATTCCTCAATTGAAGAAAACTTAGTTGCACAGGGACTAAATAGAGTTGATAGTGTGTTAGTCTGTATCGGAGAAAATTTTGAGGCAAATCTACTTACAACTGTTCTTTTAAAAAAACTCGGGGTAAAGCAAGTGATAGCCAGGGCTGCAAACGATATACAATCACAAATATTAAAACTGGTTGGCGCTGATAGGATTGTCTCACCTGAAGACGACATGGGGAAAAGAATTGCGCAAAATCTGCTTATGTCAAGTATCCTGGATTACATTCCTCTCACAAACGGTCACAGCCTGGTTCAAATCAAAACTCCATCAAGTTTCCTGCATAAAAAGTTGCGTGATCTACATCTAAGAGACCAATACAAAGTAAACGTTGTAGCAATCAAAGAGCAGGGTATAGACCAAGATGAAAAAACTATAGAAAAAATTCATAGTGTGCCAGACCCAAATCATATTTTTGTAGAAAATGATGTGCTTGTTGTAGTAGGAAGTAACAGTGACATAGAAAAAATAGCAAAATGAGGAGCCTTTAATTGTGAAAATAAATCATGAAAAGATTATTGAAGCAGTAAAAACAATCCTTGAAGCTGTTGGAGAAAACCCAAAAAGAAGAGGGCTTATCAGAACGCCGCAACGTATTGCAGAAATGTATGAAGAAATATTTGCAGGGCTCCATAAAGATCCTAAAAAGGAATTAAAAGTCTCCATTGAAACAGAATACGACGAGATCGTTCTTGTGAAAGATATCTACTTTGCTTCAATGTGCGAACACCATTTCCTTCCTTTTACAGGTAAGGCTCACGTTGCCTATATTCCAAAAGACAACAGAGTCATAGGCCTTAACGCATTAGTCCATGCTGTTGACTTATTTGCAAAAAAGCCTCAACTGCAGGAAAGATTAACTACAAATATTGCTGATGCGCTCATGGAAGCGCTGAAGCCTCAAGGAGTTATTGTTCTAATAGAAGCAGAGCATTTATGCATGACAATGAGAGGCGTTAAAAAACATGGTGCAATCGCAGTTACTTCTGCTGTGAGAGGCATATTTAGAAAAAATAGTAAAACACGTGCAGAAGCATTGAGTCTCATTAAAAGCAACTGATTAAGTCTTCTTATAAATCTTTTCCGGATCAAAGAGCTTCTTTTCTACAACTGTAAAACCGTCTTTATCATACTTTCTATAAAAACATGTTCTGTAACCCATATGACACGCTCCGCCTATCTGCTCAACTTTTATAAGAAGCGTGTCATTATCACAGTCTATAAGGATATCTTTTACTTTCTGAATATGTCCTGAAGTCTCCCCTTTTATCCACAACTTCCGTCTGGACCTGCTCCAAAAACATGTTCTTCCTGTTTTAAGTGTTGTTTCCAGAGACTCTTTATTCATATACGCCACCATTAGAACCTGTAACGTCTTAAAATCCTGAATTATTACAGGAACTAAGCCATTCTTATCAAATTTTACTTGTTCTATAAGCTTCATTTAAATCAAATCTCCTTTCATACAGCGCCTTTCCAACTATTACACCCATCAAGCCTTTTATTGAAGCTAGTTTTTTAATGTCATCCAAACAAGAAATCCCTCCGGATGCTATAATGTTTACTGTTTTTCTATTAACCAGATGCTTCAGTTTTTTTAAATTAGGACCTGTTAACATACCGTCTCTGCTTATGTCAGTATAAACAACGGTTTTAACTCCTATGTTTTCAACTTTCTCAATTATATCTTTAACTGTAAACTCTGAACTTTCCTGCCATCCTCGAACCGCAACCTTATCGTCCTTTGCGTCTATGCTCACAATTATTCTTTCGCCAAATTCAGAGCAAACTTGTTTTAAAAAATCAGAAGAAGCGCATGCTTGAGTGCCAATAATTACCCATTGTACCCCACTATTCAGTAATGTATCTATTGCAGAAATATCTCTTATACCTCCTCCGACTTCAACAGGAATTTTTAATGCTTTACATATTGAAGCAATTGCATCCAGATTTTTAACGCTGCCGATCTTTGCTCCTTCCAAATCAACAACATGGATTCTTTTTGCGCCTTCTTTTTCCCATTTTAGGGCATACTCAAGAGGGTCGTTCCCATATATCTTTATGTTATTAAAACTCCCCTGTTTTAGACGAACAACTTTTCCCTGATATATATCTATTGCAGGAATTACAATCACTAGAGAATACCTTTTGTTGATGGAATGGCTCTATGTCTGGCATCCATTGTTGTTGCGTCATCCAGAGCTTTTCCTAATGCCTTAAAAATAGATTCATATATGTGATGAGTGTTCTTTCCATATATAAGGTTTGTGTGCAGTGTAATTGCCGCAGTATTTACAAATGCGCGCATAAACTCCTCTACAAGCTGAACCTCAAACTTCTTTATCCTTTTTGCCGGCGCACTCACATTGAAAACCAAAAAAGCTCTGCCGCTAATATCAATGCTGACTTCTCCAAGCGCCTCGTCCATTGGAAGTCTCGCATATCCGAAGCGTTTTATTCCCCTCTTATCTCCAAGAGCCTTTCTAAGCGCCTCGCCGAGACATATTCCCACGTCTTCAACTGTATGATGATCATCCACCTCAATGTCACCCTTTGCCGATATATCCAGATCAAACAAACCGTGCTTTGTCATTAACGTAAGCATATGATCAAAAAAAGGGATCTTCGTTTTTATATTTGCGTCTCCCCTACCACCCAAAACAAGTTTTAAATCAATATTGGTCTCTTTCGTATCACGTTTCACAATTCCCGTTCTTTTCATCTTCTTCTCCAATTATTTTATTTATATATTTCTTTTCTGCGAGATAATACTGTCTTTTACTGTAAGTATTGCTCCTCCCATCTGTAATGCTTATTACAATCTAATTGTAAAATATATTTGTAAAACGTCAAGCATATTCTCAAGCAGGAATTTTTTTGTTGCAAATGTTAGATATATATAATATAGTTTTGTATATCTAAAAATAAAAGGGAAGCTTCATCGCGATTAATGGATAGAAATAAAAAAGAAGACCAGCAGGATTATTTGTTAAAACATCTTGTGTTAAGGCTTGCTCCGGTCTTAGTAGGAATAAAGCCTGCCAGTTTGCTTTCTTTGTGTAACTGTGAATATTCCGGAGAAAATCACTATGATCTATGGCAGAAACAAAAAGAAGATGTAATAAGCAAATTAGGAATTTCATTCAGGGAATTAAAAGATACTTCAAGAGGGGAACAGGTTCTTTTTTATAATGATGATGTTCTTTTCAATAGAATTACACAGCCGGAAAATCTTATTTTTCTTAAAAGATTTGAATATTCTTTTTGTCAGGGACTGGAAGACTATTTGGAAATGCTGAAAGCGCGTTTT
Source organism: bacterium (assembly GCA_023129655.1). Taxonomy (GTDB): domain Bacteria; phylum JAHJDO01; class JAHJDO01; order JAHJDO01; family JAHJDO01; genus JAHJDO01. Next base: position 10,504 of record JAGMBN010000037.1, read on the forward strand.
AACGGTTCTTCTTTTCCTCATGAGATAGGTCTGTTTTTAGGTTATCCATTAAAGGATGTAAAGGGTTTTATAGAAAAGAAAAGTTTTCCTCTGCCTGTAAAATGCCGCTGGCAGGTATTTTACAGACCTGATGAATCAATGCGTCTTATGAATATGTATAAAAAAGCTGAACGGGTATTTTTGAATTTTATAGAGAATAAGAGAAATCCAATGTTATTCATAGATAGAGTAAGTAACCACTTTAAAAAAGTAGGTAGTTTAGTAACAGTCAATTAAATAAAAAAGGAGAACGAGATGGAAAAAGCAATACTTATTTACGGCAGCACCATAGGAA
>JAGMBN010000038.1 GCA_023129655.1 bacterium
TATTCGCCAATATTCGGCAGTATGATGACTGGAACAAGTTTTAATTGCGCTGCTGCTGCGCTTATGCTAAAAAATCAGATGCGTTATGCCTGTCCGGTCCAGGATAATCCGCACAATATAAATATATGCGCAAAGACCAAACCTGCTCAAATACAGGGAATTCGTTGTGTTAGGTATAACTGCGAGCATGAGAAAGCAGTGGTTAGATTGTGTCTATGAACAAAATGACAGCAGCAGATATTGAGAAAACACTGATTCAAGAAGTTGCTACAATCTTAGGTGTAGACTCTTCAGCAATCTCTCCAAATACTCCTCTTCATACACTTGGAATTGATTCATTTAGTTTTGTGGAGCTTCTGGTGTTTATTGAAAAAACATTTAATCTGAAGTTAATTGAATCAGGATTAACGAAAGAAGATTTTCAAACCCTCCATTTGCTGGCATCATATATCAGTAGAATGAACTAGGATGAAACGCTATTTAACCGGTATTGACTGGATCATTCATACAATTAACCATATTAACAAAAAGGAAACCGGCGTTGGAAACATGTTTCAGGTTGTCCTGCAACTGGAAGGACAACTTGATGAGACAACACTTCAGAAATCTCTGAACAAATTCATTAAAAAATTTCCGGTTGTGAATGGCAGATCAATGCGAGATTACAATCTTGCCCCGTACTGGAAGATTTATCCAAAGAACAAGATGCTCTCTTCAAGCATTAGGACTTACCGCCTTGATAATAATGCAACATTTAGCAAAGTACTCTTTACACTGGAGCAAGGAATAAACATGCCCTTTAGCAGTATCAGGGAGCATCTTGTATTTCATCTTATCTATGCAGGTAAAACAAGTTTTCTGGCTGTAGTGTTTGACCATTGCTTATTTGATGCCAGAGGAGCTGAAGCATTCTTGAATATGGATTATTCTCATAGGATTTCTCTTACAGAACCAGCTCATCTATGTAAGTGGAAAGAAAAATTTGAAGCAGGTAAGCGAGTGAATAGAAAATTGGTGCAATTATCAAAGAATAGACCTATGTCTTTGCCTTTGAATTCAGCGTCTGACCGGAAATTCAATTTTAAGATAATCTCACTTGATAAACGCCAAACATCCGCAATAATTGAGACTGCGTATAATAAAGTGGGTTATTTAATGCTTATGCCATATGCACTAGCAATTTCCATACGGGCTCTGCACAGCGTTTTTCTCAAAAGAGGTACACACGCGAGTGATTATATAATTCCAGTCTCTATTGATACGCGTTCGGCAGAAAAGGTGCATCAAGAGGTTTTCTTTAATCATATGTCCTTTTTCCTGCTTAGAGTGAAAGCAAAGGAGGCTGATAGTTTTTCTGTTCTTTTGCAATCAATTAAACAGCAGGTCTATGATCAGATAAAGGTGGACTTACCCGGAGATATTGAGAAAGCAAGTCTTTTGATGCGGATTGCTCCTTTGCCTGTTTTAGGCTATCTGATGAGGTTGCCATTGAAAGGACAGATTGCTTCTTTTTGTTTTTCCTATATTGGAGAAGCTGCGTATACTTCTCCTGTGTTTATGGGAAAAAAGATCCATAATATTTTTCATATGCCCAGAGTTCCAATTCCACCTGGACTTGGAATATTCTTTAACCGGTTTCAAGGCAAGCTGAATGTGGTCATTTCCTATTTAGATGGGATATTGGAAAAGGAAGAGATAGATTCAATTGTGCAGGAACTCACCCTGACCCTCTCTTGTGAAGAGAGGGAAAAATAATATGAAGAGAGAATGTCAGGTGCTTGTTGTTGGCAGCGGTGTTGCAGGAACCATTGCTGCTGTTGCAGCTGCGCGCAAGGGCGCGCATACAATCCTGGTAGAAAGAAATAATTTTCCGGGAGGAACAGCAATAACTGGTTTACATTCTTTTATCTGCGGCTTATATGCAAATGATATCGAGATGCCAAAGCATCCGATTAATAAAGGAATTGTAAGAGAAATTTGTTCTCAACTGAAGGCTCTGGCCCCTGAGAAGAAAGTACTGCGTATTGGCAAGGTATATGCTCTTCCATACTCAAGGCAAGACCTTGTATCTGTTTTTCGTTCTCTGATCAAAAATGAAAAACAACATCTTGAGGTTTTATACAATACACTGGCGGTTTCAGTAAGAACAAAACATAACACTATAACATCTGTTAGTGTGCGTAGAACAAAAGGTGTCTTTAATATTATTCCTAGAGCTGTTATTGACTGTAGCGGACACGGTGCAATTATTCAACTGAGCGGGGCAAAGTATCAGGTATCAGTTCCCAAACAGCGCCAGCTTGCAGGATATACATTTCGAGTTAAAGGATTAAAAGACCGAGATAATATGGCAGCAGTAAAGGTGCCTTACTATCTGGCGCAGGCATATTTCGAAAAGAAAATACCTCTTCATCTTAAATTTACAACATTCATTCCTGTAGATAATACAGATGAGGGTCTGTTTAAAATCAGTATTCCTCCAGCGCGAGATAGTGTCCAACGCGCAAAAGAGGATGCGCTTGTAGTACACCGTTACTTATGCAAAGTTATGCCTTTATTCAAGGACTCATATATTTCCGATACATCGTCTGAAGTTCTGGACCGTGAAGGGACAAGACTCTGTGGAGAGTATACGCTAAGCGCAAACGATGTAATAAATGCGCGAAAATTTCCTGATGGAACTGTAAAAAATTCATGGTCAATTGAATTATGGGATCAGGAAAAAGGTCCGCAGTATCGTTACCTTAATCCCGGAGATTACTACGAAATTCCTGCGCGCTGTCTTAGATCAGCGGAGATTTCCAATCTGTTTTGCGCAGGACGATGTATATCAGTATCTCAGGAAGCCTTAGGCTCTACAAGGGTTATGGGAACGTGTATGTCTTTGGGGGAACAGGTGGGCTTAGAGGCTGTCAAAATGGTGAATGGATGAAATTCTATAAGTTACCTGCCGATTTGTCGCAAGATATTACAAATTAAGGCAATATAATTTGAGAAATGTAGTCATATAAAAAGATATACTTTTATAAATTCTAAAAAACAGAGAGGAGTATTAGCTATGATGACAGATCTGGAAATTGCGCAAGCTGCAAAACTTAGACCAATTCAGGAGATTGCAAATAATATTGGTCTAAAAGAGGATGAACTGGAATTGTACGGTAAGCACAAGGCAAAAATTATTCTTGAAGTCCAAGACAGGCTGCATACACAACCCAATGGTAAGTATATTGATGTGACGGCCATTACTCCCACTCCTCTTGGGGAGGGCAAGACTGTTACAACTATTGGTCTGAGTATGGCGCTTAACAGGATAGGCAAGAAGACAATTACTGCAATAAGACAGCCTTCAATGGGTCCGACATTTGGAATTAAAGGCGGCGCAGCAGGTGGAGGATATTCACAGGTTGTACCTATGGAGGACTTTAATCTTCATCTCACAGGGGATATACACGCTGTAGGAGTAGCTCATAACCTTCTTGCAGCATTTATTGACAATTCTCTTCAGAAAAAGAATCCGTTAAATATAGACCCATTCAGTATTACATGGCGCCGTGTTGTTGATATCAGCGACAGAGCTCTGAGAAATATTGTAATAGGATTGGGCGGCAAGATAGATGGAGTTCCCAGAGAAACTGGTTTTGATATAACTGTAGCTTCAGAGGTTATGGCAATTCTTGCTTTAACAACTGGCTTGAAAGATTTAAGAAAGAGGATGGGGAAAATAGTAATTGGTTACACAAGAGACGCAAAGCCTGTAACAGCTGAAGATCTTAAATGTGCAGGCGCAATGACTGTTTTGATGAAAGACGCGATAAAGCCAACTTTAATGCAGACATTAGAGAATACGCCTGTGTTTGTGCATGCAGGCCCATTTGCAAATATTGCGCATGGCAATAGTTCTATACTGGCTGACAAAATAGGACTTAAACTTGCTGATTATGTAGTAACAGAGAGCGGATTCGGAGCTGATTGCGGAGCGGAAAAGTTTCTTAACATCAAATGTCGTTATAGTAAACTAGTTCCTGACGCAGCTGTAATAGTATGCACTGTCAGAGCGCTTAAGATGCACAGCGGTGATTTTACGGTTGTTGCAGGAAAACCGCTGAGTGAGGGATTAGTCAAAGAAAATCTTGACGCTGTGGAGCGTGGAGCCTGTAATTTAGAGAAACATATCGAAAATATGAAACTATTCGGCATTCCTGTAGTAGTTGCTGTAAATAGATTTACTACTGATACTGATAAAGAAATAGAAGTAATAAGGGATATAGCTAAAAGGGCTGGCGCAGAAGATGCTGTTGAGAGTACTGTATGGGCTGAAGGAGGCAAAGGGGGAGAAGAGCTTGCAAGAAAGGTTGTTGAAGCTGCTGAGAAGCCAAGTAATTTCAAATTTCTCTACAATGTAGAACAGTCTATAGAAGAAAAGATGACCATTATTGCAAAAAAGATTTACGGAGCTGATGGCATAGATGTTTCTCCTGTGGTTAGAAAGAAAATAGGCATATATGAAGAAAACGGACTTGATAAGCTTCCTATCTGTATGGCAAAGACACATCTTTCGCTTTCTCATGATCCAAAATTAAAAGGAAGACCAAAAAACTTCACAGTGCCAATAAAAGACATCAGGCTATCTGCAGGCGCAGGATTTCTTTACCCTCTTTTAGGGGATATGCGAACCATGCCAGGACTTCCAACCACACCTGCCGGTACAAATGTAGATATTGATGAAACGGGAAAGACTGTTGGATTGTTTTGATTTTGAAAAAAGGGCTTGTATTTTTGAGAAGAACAATTAAAATTGTATAGAAATTTAATAACACATAAGCGAAAAAAATATCAAGACAAATTGATATGAAAAAACTTTCAGTATTTCTACTTATATTTTCAATAATTCTAAGCAACGTAACTCCAGCATATAGTTGGTCAGGAAAAACAAGAACAGCGACAATTCAAGGGCGCATAACAAATTCAGCTACAAAGCAAGCCATATCCGGCGTAGCAGTCAGAGCAGGACGCTACAGAGCCAATACAAATGCGAGTGGGAAGTATGTAATAAAGAATGTAAAAGTATGGTTCTGGGGAAGAGTGTATAGAGTAAAAGTATCTGCAAAAGGATATTACACAAGGTCAAGATGGATATATGTAAGAAGAGGAAGCTCTACGATCCAACTGTAGGAAGATTTATATCCAAAGATCCGCTAGGCATGATTGATGGACCGAATATGTATGCGTATGTAAATAATAATCCTGTCAATTTAATTGACCCATGGGGATTATGTAAGACGGATTTTCGAGTTAAATCTGTTTGGGATTTTTTCAAGGAAGAAGTATATAAAGACGTACTAAGAATTTTTGAAGGTACCCAGTGGGGTAGAGGAGTTGGAAGTAGTGCAAAAGTGAAATTACCTATAATTCCTGTAAAGATTGAAATAGGTATGCATGCTATAGAAGGAGAAAGAGTAGCTAGTGGTGGGATAGAGGGCTTTTTTGAAGAGAAGATAGAGGCATCTTTGCAAGTAGGTCTTTTTAATCCTTCTTTAGCAATTGTAGATGGAGAAGTCAAAGTTTCGCCTGTTTGGAAAAAGAGAGGGTTATCAACAAGTGATTTTACAACAATAGAACTATCTGTGACACTTCCTAATCCCTATACAGGACAGTCTGTCAATGCAGCACTACACATACACTTAGGCGCAATATTTAGGAGAAGATGAGATGAAGATATTTTTTAGAATTATTGTGTTAAATATAATATTGGGGAATATAGTAGCTTGCTTCTTTCCCTTTTCTATTTCCAAACCAGTCGTAGAATTTCAAATGATGGATTGGTTATCATTTACATGGATTCTGTTATCTATCATGAGCGGCTTTCTCTGGATAGGGTATATGTTTTATCATTGGGGAGTGAGTAAATTTAAAAATGGTGCTACAAAAAGAATATGGTTTTGGGCAATGCTATTTGGCGGAATACCGTTCTATTATATAATTGTTTATGAAATGGAAAAAGGGTTGGAAAGAGAAAGCTAAATGATACACGGTAACCTAGCGCTAAAACTAGAAGATTTTGAAGACAATTATTGCGATCTTCATTTAGTGGAAGATTGCGAACAAAATCTACCTGATAATGTTATTCAATTCCCCACGCCAGATGGGAGCTATGTGGATTACAGCTATGATGATGTGAATAGATTGAATAAGGTGATTACCATTACAAAACCAGAACAAAAGGCGTTGGAAGAATTCAAAGGTCTCTTGAGGTGCATTCTATGTTGCCATTGCGAACGAAGTGAAGCAATGACGGCTTTAGGTGAATACATAAACGTTTGAAAATTTAACTTTGAAAGGAGGTGTAGAAATATGTGGAGTTTAATTGGAGGAATAGCTGCTATAGTCCTTGGAGCTTTGGGATTAAAAGTATGGTGGTTGCTTTTTCTAAAAGGTCTTGCTGCTACTGTTCCGGCAATATTGGTTCTTGGCGGTATAGCTGCTGTTGCTGCTGGCATCAGTTCTATTAAAGATGATATTGCAGCTAAAAAGGAGAAGGAGGAAGAGAAGGAAAAACCGGCTGCTGAAGAAGTGAAACCGGAAGAAAAAAAAGAAGAAGAGAAGAGCGAATAAAAGTTTTTAAATAGTTAAAGGGACAGAGTAAGCCACAGGACATGTGATTTATCTGTCCCTTGTTGTTGCTTTATGAATATGAGGAGTAAAAGAGAATGCCTAAATATTTGAAACTGATTTTTCTATCATTGATTTTTATAGCTATTGGATGTATGCCAAAAGCCCCTTATGCGCAAAGTAAAAAAGTATTAGAGAAATAAAAATGGTTACTTTAACAAGAGCTGGATTAAAAGATCCAAAATGGAAAGAAACAGGTGTTAGCTTGCCTCAATTTGATATAGAAGAAATGATAAGAAGTACAAAAGAAACGCCCACATGGATTCATATAGCGCCTGGAAATCTTTATGCGGCGGAGATTGCTCCTATTCAGCAGGCATTGCTTGAATCCGGAGAGGTAAAGGAAGGGATTATAGGAATAGAGACATGGGATGAGGAGATTGTGGATAAAATTTATCATCCCAAGGATAACCTCAGAATAAGCATAGAGATGTGTTCAAGCGGAGAAAATCAGATAAAGCTTATTGCTTCTACTGCAGATGCGCTGTATGCAGATACTTCCAGACAAGAACAGTGGAATAAGACACTGGAATATTTTGCAAAGCCGTCTTTGCAAATGGTTAGTGTTACCTGTACGGAAAAGGGTTACAGCACTCACGACACTCAGGGAAATGTTTATCCTGTGATATTGGAGGATGTAAAGAATGGGCCGAAAAAAGTTACGCATCTCATGAGTAAGATAGCAAGTTTTGCTTATCATCGCTATAAGAATGGTGCTGCACCAATAGCATTTGTTAGTATGGATAACTGTTCAAAAAATGGAGAAAAATTGTTTAATGCAGTTAGTTTTATTGTCAAAGAATGGGTTTATACGACTAAACTAGTAGAAAAGGAATTTCTAAGATATTTAGAGAGCGAGAAGGTTTCTTTCCCATGGACCATGATTGATAGAATAACGCCCAGACCATCTCCTGAGAATATTGAATTGCTTAAAAGCAAGGGAATTGAAGACATGGATATCATAAAAACGAGCAAAGGAACATTTGCAGCGCCTTTTGTGAATACTGAGCCCATATCTTATTTGGTAATAGATGATAATTTCCCAAATCAAAGACCGCCTCTGGAAAAAGCGGATCAATCCAAAAACAGAGTAATTCTTGTAGATAATTCTGAAGCAGTAGATAAATGTGAAAAAATGAAGCTTGGAACCTGTCTTAATCCTATTCATACCACTTTAGCAATTTTTGGCTGTCTCTTAGGATATGATTATATTTTTCAGGAGATGAATGACCCCTTATTGAAAGAGCTGGTGTACAGACAGGCTTATGAAGAAGGTCTGCCTGTAGTGGATAATCCTGGCGTAATTAATCCAGAGGAATTCTTGAGGCAGATATTAGAGGAGAGGCTGGTTAATCCTAATATTCCTGATACTCCTCAGAGAATAGCTACAGATACGTCCCAAAAAGTATGGGTCAGGTATGGAGACACAATAAAAGCATATGGGCAGGATGCAAAAAAATTGAGATATATTCCATTTGCCATTGCTGGCTGGTGTAGATATTTACTTGGCGTTGACGATAGAGGAAAGCCTTTTGAACTCAGTCCAGATCCTATGTTAAAAGAGCTCAAAAAACATATAATCGGAATCGATCTGGGCAAACCAGAAAGTTTAGAGAATAAGCTAAGACCTGTTCTCTCTAATACAAAGATATTTGGTTTGGATTTTTACTCTGTTGGACTAGGTGGAAAAACAGAAAAATACTTCCGTAAAATGATAACTGGTCCAGGAGCAGTGAGAAGAACATTACAAAGTATTTTAGAAGAGAAAAGAATATGACAGAGAAGATAGTAGTGAATAAGGGGTCTTGATGTGGCAAAGATAGGTATTATTGGCGGTAGTGGGCTCTATGATATGGAAGAGCTCAAGAATATAGAGGAACTTGAGATAGATACTCCATTTGGGAAGCCTTCTGATAAGTATATTACAGGCACTCTTTCCGGAAAAGAGGTGGTGTTTCTTCCGAGGCATGGAAGAGGACATAAAGTCTCACCTTCCGAAATAAACTATTGCGCCAATATCTATGGCATGAAAAAGCTTGGTGTAGAATGGATAATTTCTGTTGGCGCTGTCGGCAGTCTTAAAGATGATATTCATCCTCTGGATATTGTTATTCCTGACCAGTTTTTTGATAGGACCAATCAGGGTAGAAGATGCACCTTTTTCGGCGATGGCATAGTTGCTCATATTAGTTTTGCTAACCCTGTTTGCCCTGATTTGAGCAAGATACTATATGAGACAGGGAAGGGGATTGGGCTGACAGTTCGTAATGGAGGAACATACCTGAATATGGAAGGGCCTGCGTTTTCTACAAAAGCAGAATCGTCCTTTTATAGAAAAATGGGGTTTGATGTTATTGGCATGACGAATCTGCCGGAAGCAAAACTAGCAAGAGAGGCAGAGATCTGCTACGGGGCAATGGCAATGGTTACTGATTACGATTGCTGGCATGAAACAGAAGAAATAGTAAGTGTTAATACTATAATTGAGAATCTTAATAAAAACTCAGAGAATGCAAAAAAGATTATAAAAGCAGCTGTTAAAGAAATTTCATCTGAGAGAAAGTGCGAGTGCTCTAATGCGCTGGCTAGTGCGATCATAACAGATAGAAGCGTTATTTCTCGACAGGCAAAGGACAAATTAAGCATTATAGCTGGAAGGTATCTATAAATTATGCCTAAAGAAAAGAAGTTATTCATTGCAGCTACAAGACAAAATGATGGAAAAACATTGGTAAGTCTTGGTCTTATACAGGCATTTAAACAGTATGCCAGGAATATTGGATTTATGAAACCTGTTGGTCAGCGATATGTAGAGGTTGAAGGATATAAAGTTGATGAGGATGCTGTGCTGATAAAGAGTTGTTGTAATTGCGATGGAGAGTTGCAGCATATAAGTCCAATAGCTGTTGAAAGGGGTTTTACAGAAGAATATATAGATCATGGGAAGAAACAAGTTTTAACGGATATTATTACGGAAGCCTATGGAGAGGTTTCAAAAGATAAAGATTTGGTGGTGATTGAAGGAACAGGTCATGCCGGTGTCGGGTCTGTTTTTGATCTGGGAAATGGCTCTGTTGCAAAATTACTGGGCGCAAAGGTGCTGATGATAACAGTTGGCGGGATCGGTCGTCCAATAGATGAGATTGTTTTAAATAAGGCATTATTTGAAAAAGAGGGTGTAGAATTAGTAGGAGTTATAATCAATAAGGTTATACCCAATAAAATGGATAAGATCAAGGATTACATAGCGAGGGGCTTAGCAAAGAAAGGGATTGAGTTGTTTGGAGCTATCCCTTATACGAAACGTCTTACATGGCCAAGCATAAAACAAGTTATGGAAAGCATTCCTTCAAAGCTCATAAACGGCAGCGAATCTCTTAATAATCAAATTGAAAAGATCGTAGTAGGAGCAATGACCCCGCATAATGCATTGGAGTTTTTTGGAGAGAGAGTGCTGTTAATTACACCTGCGGATAGAGAGGATATTGTGCTTGCTGCCATGAGTTCTTCAGTTATTGGAACAGAGAGAAAACACAGGATATCAGGGATCATATTAACAGGCAAGATGCAGATTCACCAGTCTGTAATGAATCTCATACAAAAGACTACGATACCTGTTCTGGCTGTGGATATAGATACTTATGGAGTTGCATCATTGATACATGATCTTGTAGTTAAGATAACTGAGACGGATATGGAAAAAATAAGAACTGCCAAAAGTCTTGTGGAGGAGTATGTGGATGTTGAAAGATTATTTAATAGATTAAGCAGAAATAATTAATAAGGATTACAGGAGAGCTTTAATATGGAAAATACTAAAAGAATTATTGAAATACTTGATACAACATTAAGAGATGGAGAACAGACTCAGGGAGTTTCCTTTTCTCGCAGTGAGAAGTTAAATATTGCTAAGATGTTACTTAATGAGGTAGGTGTAGACAGAATAGAAGTTGCGTCTGCCAGAGTGTCTCAGGGGGAGAAGGAATCTGTTACAAGTATCATGCAGTGGGCAAAACTGAGAGGATTTCTAAACAAGGTTGAAGTATTGGGATTTGTTGACCATACAAAATCTGTTGATTGGATAGTCTCAACAGGCGCTA
>JAGMBN010000039.1 GCA_023129655.1 bacterium
TTTCTGCTGGAGTCAGGTTTTATGGGATTATTCGGCTCAATTGCAGGCGCGCTGTTAGGCGGTTTTCTTATAACGATTGTGTCAAGCATAAATTATGGATTAGAGGTTATTACTAAGTTTCCAATAGCTAGTTTTCTATATTATTTTGTAATTGCGGTAATTTTGGGCACAGTATTAGCTGTTATAGGAGCGATATATCCTGCTTATACTGCTGCCAGAATGGTTCCTGCAGATGCAATGCGCTCAGAGATATAAAAAATGGAAAATTCTAAATCCGAAATACTAAACTCTAAACAAACTCAAATGACCGAAATACAAAATTCAAAACAGTTTAAGACATTTGGATTTGGGATTTTAAATTTATTTAGGATTTCGTGCTTAGGATTTAGAGCTTACCCGAGCAGAGCGAGGGTTATTTAAGGAGAGATCATAATGGCTGAAGAAAATGTTGTAAGAACAAGAGGCGTGAAGAAAGTTTTTGTAATGGGAGATGTTGCTTTAGAGGCGTTAAAAGGGATTAATCTGGAGATAAAAAGAGGTGAATATATTTCTATAATGGGGCCTTCAGGCTCAGGTAAGTCCACGTTATTCAATATGATAGGAGGACTTGATAAGCCGACTGAGGGTAAAGTTTATATAGATGAGGTGGATGTTGCGCAGCTGGATGCGTATGAATTAGCATGGCTTAGGTGCCGAAAGATAGGGTATATATTCCAAACCTTTAATTTGATTCCTGTTATGACAGCTTTAGAGAATGTTACTTTGCCAATGACTTTTGCAGGAATGTCAACAGATGATGCAATAGATAAGGGAGTGAGGCTTCTTACAATGGTTGGATTAGGAGACAGGGTTCAGCACAAACCAATTGAATTATCAGGCGGACAACAGCAAAGAGTGGCTGTAGCAAGAGCCTTAGCAAATGACCCAGCTATTGTTCTGGCAGATGAACCAACAGGGAATTTGGATTTAAAAACAGGTAAGGAGATTATAGACCTTCTGCGCAAGATGAACAAAGAGAAAGAAGTAACAATTATTTCTGCTACGCATGATTTAAAAATGCTGGATGTTTCTGACAGAGTTTTCTGGATTCGTGACGGGAAAGTTGAAAGAGTTGAAAGACGCGCTGATCTTGACCTTAATATTGGCACTGTTGAGGGAGAATAGCAAATTAGTATTTTCGTGATATTCGGGCTTATATTATTATCTATTGTTCTTATCTGGCATATTTCCTATGCGAATTTACATAAGCGGCTGGCAATCCTGCGTCGTGAGCATGAAAAACTGGAACTGGTTTTAATGGATACCCGTAAGCAGTCATACATCTTGAATGTTATAAAGCAGGCTATAGATGTATTTGGAGAGGAGCAGGATCTGGAACAAGTATTAAGGAGAATAGTAAACGCTGTAGCTAAGATATTACAGGTAGATGTAATTATTCTACAGCTGTATAGTGATGAACAGCAGGATTTCTTTATGCGTGTTATAAAAGGAAGAAAAGAATTGACTCTTGGAGAGCAAATAAAAGAGGATGTAATAAATAAGGGACAATCACACTTAATAAATGATTTAGAGTCTTTTTCTAAATACAGGTTTTTAAGTGACCAGGGCATAAAGTCCTTGATTGTTGCGCCTTTGCGAAGGAGAAAAAAGGTTATAGGATTAATAGGAGGATTAGCAGATAAGCCGCGTGACTTTACCGGCGAAGAGCTGGACCTTCTAACAACTGTTGCAAGCCAAGCAGGATTGTTAGCAGAAAATGCTCAGCTATTGGAAAAAACAAAGTTGCTTTCAATTACAGATGGATTAACTAATTTATATAATCATCGCCATTTTCAGGAGAAACTAATGCTTGAAGTAAAAAAAGCAAAAGAGAGCAAGAAGGCTCTTTCGCTTATAATGGGAGACGTTGATAATTTTAAGCATTATAATGATACTAATGGTCATCCTGCCGGCGATGAAGTGCTCAGACAGATTGGAAGGATATTAAAAAATAATACAAAAAGAGGGGATATTGTTGCCCGTTATGGTGGGGAAGAGTTTGTTATAATTCTTCCGAACACCTTGAAAGAAGGCGCTAAGATTGTAGCGGGAAAGCTAAGAAAAACCGTAGAAGAATATAAATTTGTTAATGAAGAAAGCCAGCCAAGCGGCAAGGTTACAATAACCTTTGGGCTCGCAGATTATCCTGATGACGCAGATTCAGCGGAAGAGCTTATGAAGAAAGCGGATGATGCTCTATACAAAGGCAAAGAGTCCGGTAAAAATCAGGTTTTTACTGCTTGACAAATATAGTATAATATAATACATTATACTTGGAGGTGATAATATGAATGTTACTGTTTATCTTCATGAGCCAATTTTGGTTAAAGCAAAAGAAAGAGCTAGAACAATGGGAGTTAGTTTGTCTAAATTGGTTGAAACAGGGCTTAAGAGCATAATTGGTGTAAATAAAAAACAGGAAGCAATGGATTGGATTATAAAATCTGCAGAATCCGGAAAGTTTGCAGAACAATTTGCTGATGCTGATAAATTCATTAAGAAGGAAAGAAAAAGGGCAGAAAGAAGTTTTTGATGAAAATCGGGTTAGATACAGGAGTTCTGGTAAATATTGTAAAAAAGGACAAAAGAGCATTACAGCTAGCAAAAGATTGGAGAGCAAAAGGAGTTATCCCTGTTTTAAGCATAATATCTATTACTGAAATATTAAGATATTTTCACAAACAAGAGCTAATGACTGATAAAAAAGTAGAAACATATAAGTATATAGATAAACTAACAGAGGCATTTGAGGTTGTTGATGTGAATATAAACATTGCAAAAAAAGCAGCTTCTTTGTCTCATGGGACAGGAATACATCTACTGGATTCACTAATATTGGCTACAATGCTTGATAAAGAATGCGATATTTTCTACACATATGACAGTGACTTCCGCGCTTATAATGGAAAGAAAATAGAGGTTAAAAATTTATTTTCTTTCCTTAATTAGTATTCCCAGATGAAAAAGCGCAAAAATGATATTAGCCAGCCATGCGGCAAGCCAGGGGCTGATGGTTCCATCTCTTCCAATTGCTAATATAATAGGAATTGCTATACCGTAATAGATAAATCCAATACTCAGAGCAATTCCAATGCTTTCCTTTTTCCCTATTTTGCCCATAACCAGCATTATAGAAAAAGCGATAATTATCATTACAAGATTTGAGAACGGAAGCGATATTCTTGAATGCAGCTCTGTCAATTCCCTGTATGGATAGCAGTTGATCTTCATTAAACTTTTAATGCGGCGTTTTAAGAGCTTTGTGTCCAGATGCGGTAATTCAGCCTGTTTGATCAAAAGATCGCGAGGTGTTTCTGTGATGTCAGATACTGATTGTTTAAAATTTTTACTTTTAACAACAGAGCCTTCTGCATCAAATTCACGGCTCAGCCCATCAAAAAGCATCCATTTCTTATCTATCCATTTTGCCTCTTTAGCATTAATTGTATTTTTAATATTATAATTTTTATCATACTGAGTTATTTTAATATTATTCATATATTTATCTTTAGCATTAAAAATGCCAACGTGAACAATTCTATTTTTTACATCCAGAAATGCGAAATCAGTCCATACTTTCTTTTTAAGCTGGTATTGTTTGCCAATATTAACTTTCCATATATAGCGCGCTTTTGATATTGATTTAGGGGCGATATTCATGCTTACAGGTATAGATGCTAAACTTATAATTGCAGAAACCAATAAAAATGGCATTAAAATTTTTGCAGAGCTTACGCCGCTAGCCCACAATGTCATTAGCTCATTATGTTTATTAAGATAGTTCAAGGTTATTATTATGCCTATAAGAGTTGAGATTGGCATGATTTTTTTATATATATCCGGCAGCAGGTTTCTGTAATAGTTTACAATGTCAATGAATTTTGCGCCTTCCGCCACAAATTCGTCTGTATTACTTATCAGATCTATTATCAGATAGAGACATATAAATGCTGTCAGGCAGTAGAATAATGAACACAAAAAACTTTTTATAAGATAGCGGTCTATAATCTTCATTATTTCCTATCTATGACTGTAACTAGTTTTATGAATTAAGTATATACCTGTTATTCCAATTATAATATTCGGCAGCCACATTGCTTGGGCAGGCGGCATGTAGCCTTTTTGTGCTATTATTGATCCTGATATCATTAATAAGTAGTGAAGAAGAATAACAGGCATACCTATTCCCATGGCTGCGAATTTGCTGCTGCGGCGGTATCTGATGCTCAATGGAATGCCGATCAGGATAAATGGAATAAATGCAAAAGAAAGAGAAGCTTTTCTGTATAATTCCACGTATAATTTGTTTGCATTGGTCTTTGTCCCGAAAGCTTTCGGGATAATTTTGTTTTTCAACTCATTAGAAGTCATTTCAATATAGCTTTTTTCCAATTTGATCATATCGTAAGCAATAGAGCCGAAATCTATAGGGTAAACCTTAAAAGAGCATTTAAAATATTCGTTTGGATTTTTGGGGTTGAATTCCTCAACAGATCCATTTCTTAATTTGAGTACCAGACTTTTATTCCTTGGCTTAGATATAAAACATCCTTGTTTTGCATATATTGTTCTTACAGAAGAATCCGGCTTTAGCTGGTGAATTACAACATTATATAGAATATTATTTCTAATCTTGTCTATATAAAAAGTATATCCCTTGAATATCTTTATCAGTTTTTTTTCTTCCAGAAGAGCCGAAGGATTCAAAAGTCCAATCTCTTTGAATAATCTTTTTGAAGAGAAGTTTGCATTAGGAGCGATCGTATTATTTAGCGGCAAAGAGACCAGAGATAATATTACAGCAACAGCAAGAATTGGAGGCATGATTATTCTATAAGGATTTATTCCGTTTGCTTTCATGGCGATTATTTCATTATCGGAAGAGAGCCTGCCAATAGAGGTAAGAACAGCCACCAGTATTGCCATTGGCAGGGTGTAGGTCAGGATAAATGGGAGGAGACATACAACCAGTTTTAATATGCTAAGCGCGCTGATCCGCTCCTTAACCAGCATATTTGCCAGTCTAAACATGTTTCCCATGAATAGAATAAATGTAAAGACGCACAGGCTTGAGAAGAAGGGGTCTATAAATTCTCTTAGGATATAGCGGGTTAATATTCGCATAGGGAGATGGTGTTATGGAGCCATGCCAATTAAGCCGACAAGGTATTTAATATCCTGGTCATTATATTCAATTTTTACGCCTGCTATGAATGAAGGCCTATCCAAAATATCTTCTGCTCCGGCAATTACGTAATAATTTTTATCTTCCCATATTCTGTAGCTCAGATTTGTTCTAAGAAAGAATGGAGAACTGTAAACAGAGCTGTGTCCCTCAACTGTGATCACGGTTTTTTTATCTTGCAGCGTATAGTCTGCTCCAAGCCCTGCGCCTGAGTTTATCAGGCCTCCTCTGACTGTCAGATTATTGTCAAAGAATTTTTTTGCAAGCTGTACATCATATTCAATTTTATATCTATTCTCTTTTGAATTACCTGTGCCCAGCTTGCTTGCTCCTACAAGATAATATTTGTCATCAGAAGGCTCAATTCTTATATAGCCTTTATTTCTAAAAGCTCCATCTCTGGAAGAATATACGCTTTCACCGCCTAACCAAGTATTTATTCCTTTCATTTTACCAAGAACGTCCTTTGCGTCTTCAGATACGACTTTTGCCGATCTCATAGTTTCTCTGGCGTCATTATATAGCTCTTCATCATGAATTAGTTTTCCAACAGTGCCTTCTCCTCTATCAATTTTCTCAACAAGTTTCTTAATTGTTTTAACTGTCTCTTTTGCTTCTATTCCAATTCCCTGAAATTCATCAATAATTTTTTGCGCTTTATCAGATGTTTCCTTTGCTGACTTCATAAACTCAACAGTATTTTTATAAAGTTCTTCGTCAGCTAGAAGTTTACCAACTGTTCCTTCTCCCTTTTTAACCTTCTTCGTAATATCATCAACACTTTCCGATATTTTTCCTGCTTTGGTAAAGAGCTGATTTAGCTGGTAAGAGTCTGCGCCGTTAACAATATCGCCGGATTCTAGAATAGGTCTATTCGTAGTTCCCATTGTGACACCAACGTATTTACCTCCCATGAGGCTTACGTCATTAATGCTGAATATAGAATTTTGCCTGAGCATCGTTCCTTTTTTTATCCATAAAGAAACCTGTACCTTGTTATTTTTTATACCAAAGTCCTCAACACGTCCTACTTTCATACCAGCCAATGTTACCGTGTCTCCTTTTTTGAGTCCGCCTATCTGACTGAAGTTGACCTTTATTATGTATCCGTTTTCAAATAGTCTGATTTTCCCTACCCAAAAGGTTAGAGCCATAAGCAGCGCAATGCCTACAAAAAATGTTATACCGACCTTCTTTTCAATATTCAAAATATACTCCTCTAAATCATTTAAGTTATAGGACCAACGTTACTTCCTGTAACGAACTGTTTAACGATGGGATTGTCAGTATTTTTAATTTCCTGAACAGTTCCCACCTGAATAATCTTACCATTATATAACATTGCTATGCGATCTGCAATCTGATATGCGCTTACCATATCATGAGTTATTACTATTGATGTGGTATTCAATGTATTCTCAAGTCCCAAAATAAGTTTATTGATAGAATCTGATCTAACCGGATCAAGTCCGGTTGTAGGTTCATCATAGAGTATGATTCCAGGATCCATACTAATTGCTCTTGCAAGTCCCACCCGCTTTTTCATGCCTCCGCTTAAATCAGCGGGTTTTAATTTTTGCGAGCCGTCTAATCCAACTATTCCGAGCTTATTTTTGACTATTTTATCCATATCTTTTTCGCTCAGATTTGTATGCTCTCGCAATCCCAATTTTATGTTTTCTTCAACAGTAAGAGAATTAAGCAGCGCAGCAGATTGAAAAAGCATGCCGAATTTTCTTCTGATCTTATCAAGCTCATTATCCGAAATTTTTGAAATATCAACTCCATCCACTTCCACTATACCTGAATCGGGTTTTATAAGCCCAATTATATGTCTTAGGAGCACGGTCTTACCGCATCCGCTGCATCCAATAATAACAATTGTTTCTCCGCGTCTGATTTTAAGGTTAACGCCTTCTAACACCTTTTCATCTCCAAAACTTTTGTGCAGGTCAACAATGTTAATTATTATTTCTTTAGCCTTTACAAATTCAACAATCCTTTGCCTTGCGCTTTTCTCTATTTGCGCAAATTCCAGACCGGTTTCATAGTATTTTTCTCCATTTGAAATCACCATTGCTCTCTGCCGTTTCACAATACCTTTTGCAGATATTTCTTCTTTACTGCTATCAGGAAGAGATAACCTTAAATGTATCAGAGAATTAGTTTCCATCTGTTTTTTAGTTTTAAAACAGATGCCTCCACCGCTTATATCTTTGGATTTTCTCTCTTCTTGGTGCGCAAAGGCTGTATGTTCAGGAAGCTCATCGCTTATTAATACATCTATTTCAATTGGCAGACGAGAATATCTTCTGCGTTCTTGAAAACTAATTTTTTCATTTATATCTGTCATTTTCTTTCCCTCTAACTCATCCCCTGCCCCTTCTCTTCAAAGAGAAGGTCAGGGTGAGTTAAAGCTCTTTTAGAAAAACATGCTGGTTAGAAAGTAATCAAACATTGCAATCAGTAGAAACGAAATAACAACAGAGGCAGTTGTTGATTTTCCAACACCTTCCGCTCCGCCTCTGGTCCTGAACCCCTGGTGACAGGACACTATTGAGATAACTATGCCGAAAACAAACGCCTTTACCAATCCGCTATATATGTCCTTCATTGTTAAGTAGTTTCTAATGCTGTCTAAATATGTACTGGTGTCTACTCCTATTCGGAATCTTGATACAATAAATCCTCCTGCCATGCCTACGCAATCTGAGTATATAACCAGAATAGGAAGCATAATTATACATGCCAGAAATCTAGGCATTACCAGGTATTTGATAGGGTTTATTGCCAGTGTTTTAAGCGCATCTATCTCCTCAGACACCTGCATTGTTCCAAGTTCTGCTGTCATTGATGCGCCGACTCTTCCTGCAACTATAAGCCCGGTAAGAACAGGTCCCATTTCCCTGCACATGGATGCTGATACTATTGATCCTATCAGGTGCTGGATATGATATTTTGCAAGTTCCGTTCCTGTCTGGAACGCGAGCACCATTCCTGTAAGAATCAATATTAAAGATGTGATAGGAAGCGTATAAACGCCGATTTCCAGCATTTGTTTTGCAATAGGTTTCAGATTTTTAAATGCTGATTTACACCAATATATAGTTTTTGCCAGTAATATTAAGACTTCCCCTGTGTAATCCAGAGAGTCTGCAATTCTGCTATATATACTTGGCTTCATAGTATTTCCTCTAACTCATCCCCTGCCCCTTCTCTTCAAAGAGAAGGGAAAGCATCTTCCCTCTCTTCCCAAGAGAGGGTCAGGGTGAGTTAAATTCATTATTTCCTCAGTACGCCTGGTCCGATTCGAACGGGCGACCTTCAGATTCGAAGTCTGCTGCTCTATCCAGCTGAGCTACAGGCGCAGGTTGGGGTGAGTGACGGGAGTTGAACCCGCGACATCCAGAACCACAATCTGGCGCTCTAGCCAACTGAGCTACACCCACCACGATGTTGAATAATACTAATATATAGGGTTGCAAAAAGCAAGAATATTAATTCGGCGGTCTGGAAATGGTAAGGATGTATCTTGCCATTTCTAGAAGTGAAGAATATTTTTGTTGATTTACAGAAAACAGTAACTGATGACGTGTTTAATCGCTCTCTATTATTTTACCGGCAATATGTGGGGGAACTTTGTCGTATCTTTCAAACTGCATAGACTCTGCTGCTCGTCCCTGTGACAGCGATCTTAGCTGTGTAGCGTAACCGAAAAGCTCCATAAGTGGGATCTCTGCCTTTATTAATTGGCTCTTAGCCTTTTTTTCTATCAGGATTATCCTGCCTCTTCTTGATGATATATTAGATGTGATTGGGCCAAAATACTCTTCCGGAGTAGATACATCCACTGTCATGATCGGCTCAACAAGCCTTGGGCCTGCCTTCATAAACGCGCTCTTGAACGCATAGTATCCAGCTACCTTGAAAGCCATTTCCGAAGAGTCAACTTCGTGAAATCTCCCGTCAAATAATCTTACTTTTACATCAATCACAGGATATCCGGCATAAATTCCCGATTCCATTGCTTCAATACAGCCCTTTTCAACAGCAGGAATAAATTCTCTTGGAATAGTCCCCTGTTTGATCTCATTAATAAATTCAAACCCCTCGCCTTTCGTTGCGGGAATTAGTTCTATGTGTACTTCCGCAAATTGCCCTCTTCCACCGGTTTGCTTCTGATGTTTATACTTTTCTTCCTGTATATTGGTTATTGTTTCCTTAAATGCAACCTTAGGCTTGCCTACATTCGCAGACACATTAAACTCCCTCTTTAATCTATCTACCAGTATTTCAAGATGCAGCTCACCCATACCGGAAAGAATAGTTTGGGATGTCTCTTCATTAAAGAAAAAATTAAATGTCGGGTCCTCATTAGATAATTTTCTTATTGAATCCGAAAGTTTCTCCTGCTCAATCTTGTTCTTTGCTTCAATTGCTACTGAAATTACAGGTGTTGGAAATTCTATGTTCTCAAGAAAAAGATTAGAATTTTGTTTGCATATCGTATCGCCTGTCGTAATGTTCATTGGTCCGATTATTGCTCCTATGTCTCCTGCATTGAGACTATCCACCGCCTCTTTTTTATTAGCGTGCATCTTTACAATACGGGATACTCTTTCTTTCTTTGATGACCCTGCCTTGAAAATATATTCGCCTTTCTTTATTGAACCTGAATATATCCTGCAGTAAATAAGTTTCCCGATATGAGGATCAACGGCAATCTTAAAAGCAAGTCCCAATAAATCCTCTTTTTCTCCAAAACCGAACAGGCTCTTTTCTTCTGAATCGCTGTCTATAACTTCAACGGGCGGAGCATCTTCAGGACTTGGCAAATAATCCACAACAGCTTCCATAAGCATCCTGACTCCCTTGTTCTTGAAAGCTGCGCCGCATAATACGGGGAATATCCTGGACTTTATAGTCGCCTTACTGAGAGATTTTTTAATTTCGTCTATTGTAATGGGCTGATCTTCAATATATTTATTCA
>JAGMBN010000004.1 GCA_023129655.1 bacterium
TTTATTAGAATTCATAAGATTAGAAAAGATGATGGTGGGCAAGCTGCTGTCTTTGCGGCGCTGATCCTTCTGGTGTTGGTTATGTTCGTAATGCTGGTTGTGGACGTGGGACAGCTTGTAACCTGGCGCATTAGGATGCAGAATGCGACTGATTCTGCAGCTATGGCCGGCGCAGTATGGCAGGCAAGGGGTCTTAACGTGATAGCAGTTCTTAATATTATATGGGTTCCGGTTTTTATCTTTGAGCTTGTTCAATGCTTCATGGCTGCAGCTGGGAGTTTTGGCGCGGCGCTTTTGGTGTATCCGTTTAAACTTACAAACATTGTCCAAGACATTCAAGATGTTATGAGCTATGCAATTCCTGCTGTTGCTATTAGTCAGGTAGTTACATACGGCAGAGCTAATAAGGCTGATATAGCTGTGCCTCTGCCAATCGCCGGGGTAGAAAAGCTACTTAGCATAAACAGTATTAGTGATGTAGAAGGAATATATGCCGGGGGCAAAGACTTATACGAGAAAATAAAATCAGAGGGTGTGGGAGCTTTCAAATCATCAATTCCATGCTGGTTGGATGTAGAGAGACAAACGTATTTCTACAATCCTGTTGCCGGCAAATTGGGATTTATGACAGGTGGAAGCAATGCTTATACCTTTTCCCTGGCATACAAGAGCCCTCAGCCGGTTCTGTTTGGTGGATCTCTTCTGGGCATAAAACGCACCCCGTCTATTTATACTGTAGCCAAGGCAGCTCCATATGGAGGAAGTCTTGGTGGCGTGGAGTTTGCTGAGCCTGCTGCTAATCTCGGAGGAGAGGGCAAGCATAAGAAAAAAACAGTCAAGACAAAGGATGGAAAGACAAAAGAGACGACTGAAAAAGATAAAGAAGGAACAAAAAAAGTTTTAACAACAAAGATCGGTTTTAACATCAGGCCTGATCCAGATTACAAGGCAAAATTTGTTAAAACAGAAGGTTTTGATAGAATATTGATGGTGCACTAAAAATGATAAGACTGGTAACAAAAATTACAGGGAAGGTTCTTTTAATAGCAATTCTGACTACAACTCTGACTATTTATGGATTAATAAAAGGTGGTCAACAGGATAAGGTTTATGGTCTTATCTATGAATTGCGGAACAAGATTAATCAGAGAAGTTTCAATTTTCCCGACATGGGGAACATGGCAGGCATGTCCTACCGTGTAAAAATTAATTCTGAACCTGCTTTAATTGGCATGTATCATTCTGCGTTATCTGTCCAAACACTAATAAAACAATTTTCAAATGACCTGAAAATGAAGAATTTTAATATTCAATGCAGGAAGAATATGGGCGGCGGACAATTTATTATGGCGAAAAAATCCAAATCGCAAAATATGGGCATAGCTGTTTTACCCATGAGAAACACTAATGTTTCCGGAAGCATGATTTTTTGTTTAAGTTTTAAGGAATGGAAACAATCAAATATCGGAGGGGATTTTATAAAGGATATACCTGTTTACCCACTGAATTCCGAGGCGCTCAGCTTTGAGCTTGGAGTTGGAGGAGCAAATTATAAAGTGTTAATGTATAAAAGCCTTGCTTCCTCAACCACACAGAAGTTCTTTTATAAGAGCCGATTAAAAATGAATGGGTGGAAGCTGGATGATAGCAGTGATTTACTCAGCGCTCAGAAAAAGGGTAATAAATGTTTGATTGTTTTTCCAGATGAAAAGAATGACAAAATGAATAACTATGCTACAATAATTAAAATAAGTTAAAAAGAAAGGGGAAGATATGCAGAATAAAGCTTCATTGATAATGGGAGTTGTCTTGGGTATTTTAGCGATAATCATGGTGCACTTTTATATTCAGGGTGTTACAAGACCAATCTTTAAAGAAAAGGAGATGGTAAGCGTTCTTGTAGCGGCAAAGAATATAAATGCCAGAGAGAGAATTTCCGGAAGCACGATAAAAGAGTCTCGTGTGCCTCGTAAGTTTAAGGATCCTAATGCGCTGACTCCTGATGATATTGAGATAATACAAGGGCAGAAGACGTTATTTTTGCTAAAAAAGGGACAGCAGTTAACATGGCTCTGTCTTGGGATGGATAAGATGGAAGGATTGTCTCCTCTCATAAAGCAGAAAGAAAGGGCAGTAACTATTTCCGTAGATGAAGTAACAGGGGTGGGAGGTCATATCCAGCCTAATGATCATGTAGACATTGCTGCAAATTTTACAGTGGAAAGCGGAAAAAGCAGAGCAGGGATAACAACTCTCACTCTTCTTCAGAATGTGACCGTTCTGGCTGTAGGCCGAGAAGTGGGACGCAGAAGAGTAGATGCAGAGGAGGCGCACTCTACATCGGCAATGCTGAGGAGAGGATATAATACTGTAACTCTCTCTTTAACACCTCAGGAAGCGGAAATGATTATTTTTACTCAGGCAAGAGGGAAAATAATACTTGTTCTGCGCAATCCGGAAGATTTAGAGGTGATAGCTGATATGCCGAAAATTACAATGAGTTCTATTTTGCAGCTGGAGCAGGTTAAAAAACTTACTATTCAGCGTCAGGACAGAATCAAGATAGAAGTAATTAAGGGCGGAGTTAAAACTATTGAAAGATTCTAAATAAAACAGAAAGGGGCAAAAAAATGGTGAAAGACAATTTTGTTTATAGACATTCGTTACACAAAGAGCATCCTGGAGAAATGGTAGTGGATGCCTGGGGATGGTGGTCTACTCCATATTATCAGAGAAGCGCTTTCAGTCAAACAAGTGTGGATTTGGATTATTTTAAGAGCAGGGTAATTGAGGAAAGCTATCGCTGGGGTGCAAACCTATTGAAATTTAGTCCTTGGGTTCACTCTCCACTTGGCCAGGGTACACTGACGAAGGGATACTTGATGTCGTGTCTTGATGAGATCCCAGGAGGTAAGCATGTAAGTGATAAAAACTGGAATGATGAGACATTAAGAGAGCTGACAGAATATGCTCATAAACATGGATTAATGTTTCATTGGTTCATTTGCCATGAACTTATCCCCGGGATGGATGAGGAAATTCACCGGGAATTCCTCAGAAAAAAAGAAGCATTGACTCCAGGTGAGAGAGCGGTAGTAAGATGGACTTATCCATTTGATGGACATACTGCGGTCATTTTTAATAAGGAGAAGATAAAAGCAAATTTAGATGCAATTGAGAAGGTAATGAGAGATTATGCGGATTTAATTAAGATTGGGTGGAAACAATCTCTGGATGGCTACGGATATGAACATGGTTTTATAGACGAGGACTCAGGGATTACAACCAGATTGTGGCAGTATAATCCAGGGATGTATTTACATTCCACAAGTAGTAGTTTTGTTAAGCCACCGGATGAACCAAATTATATACGTGATTCTGCCTGTGGAGGTGTGGGTAGCGATGATGGAGGTAGGGAAGAACAATATTCCAGAGATATCATCCGGGTGACTTGTAAAGATTTTCCACATCTCAGCACATTATATCTTGCTACACAGCTTGATGCCAGACCATTTGCCTGTAATACATATGGTGGTACATCTTTTCCAGACTGGTTTGTGAAACAATGTAATGATTTTTTCAGGAAGAGAATGAGAAATCCTGATAGACCGGTTTGTGAATCAATTATCTGGTGGCTTGGCGAACCGGAGAATATCTGTATTGATGGGATTAGAGAATATGTATATGCCATTAGCCAGGATCCCATCAAGGCAGCTATTACCACCAGTTTGAGAACGACCGGCATTGGTGGGATAAAAAACAAAGAGAATGGTCGGATAATCTATAATCATACATCAGGCACCTCTTTTATCCAGAACAATTATCTCAGGTTGTATATTCCTTCTAAAGGGCTTTTTGCGCCAGGCGAACCAGATGTGGGACTTTTCCCATCACTTTCAGATGGTGGTGAATTGGTCTATGATAAAGAATGCCTGGCACACTATGATATTGATTCAAAAAGTATTCCCTTAACCAGTAATTTTATAAATCTTGGTTTCATTGAAAAGCCGTATGGAGTGAAGACAGATGTAGAGTATGTGGAATATGGCGGTCAGAAAGCAGTGTTAAAAGAGTATATCTTTGGCTATATTAAAGATTCAAGCCTTCGTGAGATAAGAACATACTCTATGCTAAACGATACTCCCTATTTCAAGCTCCTAATAGAGCGTTCAATTAATGGTAAGCCTATAGATATTAACACTATCTTTGGTTGTGAAGGGTATGATAGGCTGGTTATAGACAATACCAATGAATATGATTTAAGCAAGAGGAAAAAATCCATTTCTTCTACCGCAAGCATACTAAGATTCCATGATAAGAAAGGCATCAAACCTGATTTGGTTTTCTTGATCTTAGAAAAGGGGAATATTGAGGCAATAACATGGCTGCCTTCTGGTAAGTTATCATTTCAGAGCAAGAAGGTTAAGAAAGAGAAACTGAGTTTAGCCATAGTAGTTTCCACAGACCTTTATGGAGAAGATGACCTTATTATCCTAAAGAAGGTATTAGCTGAAGAGGATGCTTGTATTAAGTTAAAAGATGGTAAAGGAGAAGTAATTAACAAACATTCTATTCCTTTAGTAAAAGCTATCAAGGTAGATAATACTAACAAAAGTCCTTACTTTGTTGAAGAGTATGGCTGGTGGTTGTTCAGGGGCGCACAACCATCTGAAGAAGATAAAAAGAAAACAGACTATGTAAAGGTTTATCTCAAGGCTAATGGAAAAGCAAAGTTACAGCAGAAAGAGTATATTGATGATATACTAAGACCAGGCTGGGGATGCCAATATACAATGATATTTAAGGATATAGAGAGTAATGAAAGAAAGAGTGGTTGCACTACTAAAGTTCTTTCTGTTACCCCATTTATCTTTGCCCCAAGAGTAGAGTTTAAGGAAAAGATAGTAAATGCTAAGGTTGATGGCAAACCCTGGCACTATTTTGATGAGAATATCTTGTTTCTTCCGAACAAAGAAGGTATTTATCAGGTTGAGGTAAATCATAAGGGAGAAAATCTCCCTCATTTAAGAAGAACCTATGCTTATGTAGAGCAGACTAACTTGGAAGATAATCTCTTTGAGTTTAAAGCAAACCTTCCCGTCTGGGTAAAGAGTATGCCAGACAAATTATACTTTACAGCTATTCTGGATTTAGGGAAAAGAAAGATTAAGAAGATAGAAGGAGCAGAAGTAGCAAAGACTTCTCCCAAAGGGACATTAATCAAATTTAAACCTGGAAGGATAAGGATTTTCATATGATAGGAAAATTTATATTTTTGAATAGATGACGCCAAAAAAATGATAAAATATATATGAAAGATAAAAAACAAGGAGGGGAAAAACATGAACACTAAGCAAAAGACCAGACTGACCGGAGTATGGACAGCAGCGATCTGCGTTCTATTTATGGGAGGAGTTGTCTATGGACAGAAAGCTATTACTGTTCCAGTTGGGCAGCAGCAGGTAGTGGATGTAAAGAAGTTGGCGCGTGTTTCAGTTGGTGATGATAAAGTTGCTAATGTTCAGGTAGTTGCCAGTGGTGAGCAAATAATCATTACAGGTATAAAGGTGGGTACCACTGACCTTATCACATGGAACAGTAAAGGGAAGAAGATTACGCGCGCTATCTATGTTATTTCAAGAGACCCCAGGCAATTTGCCGCAGAGGTTCGTGAATTATTGACTGATGTAGAAGGCATAAAGGTTAAGGTGGTTGGAGGTAAAGTGCTTCTTGACGGAGCGGTTTTAACAGCTTCTGACAAACTGAGGGTAGAAAAGGTTGCCAAAGCATATCCTGAAGTAATAAACCTTGTAAAAATATGCACCGGAATTCACAATGAAATTCTGGCAGAGGAGATTAAAAAAAACATCGGCATTCCAAATGTGAATGTGAAGATCATTGGCAATAGGGTTCTTCTGAGGGGTTTTGTAGTTGGAGAAGAAGAATCCAAGGAGGTTGAAAAAATAGCAGGCGCGTTTGCTGAAAACGTTATCAATCTTCTAAAAGTAAAAAAGGTTATGATAGAAGTAGATGTCAAATTTGCGGAAATAAACGCTACTGCAGGAAAGGATATGGGAATGAATCTGCTTGGCGGCACATTAGCCGGCGGAGCAGGCATGGCAAGTGGTGGGGGAGCCACACCCAGCTGGAATATAGGCTATAACCTGACCAAAGCGTTAAATTTCACTCATTCTAAGGGTAATGCAACTATAAGGAAGTCTTTGCATCAGTCTACATTAAGCGGCGGAGAAGCTGTTTTTGAACATGGAGGGGAAATTGGATATAAAGTAGCAGGAAGCGGTTCTGCAGATGTTATTTGGAAGAAGTATGGAATGCTGCTTAAGGTTAAGCCAGAGGTAGACAGCTTCGGAGAGGTAACTATGCATATCAATCTGGAGGTCAGTCAGATTGATCCTACAGTTGAGGATAGAACAGGGCTTAAGATTTACCGTTCAGAGTCTGATGTAGTTATTAAACCAGGCCAGTCCGTGATTCTTTCAGGAGTTACAGACGTGCTCTCTTCGGATTTCAAAAAGTACACTCCTGGCATAGGGAAAATTCCAGTACTGGGTCTGCTCTTTTCCAAAAAGCAGGCAGCAAAAGAGAAGAAACAGATTATAGTTCTGGTAACGCCCACTACCCCGACTTTTATTCCTGCTAAGAGAACAGGAAAGGCTATGCACTTACTGCAGGGAGAATAAGAAGTTTGTATATTGTTAGGAAAAGACAGTTATGGAAGTCAAAGAATTAAATTCAAATAGCGAAGGAGGTAGTCGTGCCAGTTATTAGTATGTTTTATGGAATAATAGTTATGATGTTTTTTATTGATAATAAGAAACATAAAAAGCCTCATATTCATGTAAAATATCAAGAGCAAGAGATCGTGATCGCGATACCTGATGGAGAGGTTCTTGAAGGTAAATTGAAACCAAATAAGTTGAAACTGGTTCAGGCATGGATTGAGATACATAAAGAAGATCTCATGGCGGATTGGGAATTGGCTGTAAAAGGGCAGTCTCCATTTAATATTGAACCACTGAGGTGATAATATGAATCCAAGAGTTAAATCTGTTATAGCAAGCGAAGACTATACATTATCAATTATCTTTGGAAGCGGCGAAACTAAAACTTTTAATATGAGTCCTTACTTGAATTTTGGCGTTTTTGCCGAATTAAAAGATAAAAATTATTTCAGACAAGTAAAATCATTTATGGGAACTATAGCTTGGCCCCATGGTCAAGATATATGCCCTGATACTTTATATATTGAAGGAAAACCAGAAGCACGATTCTGTGAGAAACGTTAAATAGCCAACGTTTAGTGTAATGAAAAAACGAAAAGGAACCATTGAAATGACTGACAAGCCAATCTTTGATTTCGAAGCAGTTTTTGAGCCTGATGATTATTTGTATTTTTATGAAAGTGTATTAACTGAAGATAAAACAAAAAGACAAATAGATTTTTTGGTGAAAGAATTAGAGCTTAATAAACCTGTGAGAATTCTTGATTTGGCTTGTGGGCATGGAAGGCATGCAAATCTTTTAGCAAAACTTGGACATAGTGTTACAGGTGTTGATATTACTTCAAGCTTTCTTGAAATTGCAAAAAAGAACGCAAAACAAAGAGGAGTGAATGTTAAATATATTCATGAAGACATGCGAAAGATCTCCTTTACGGAAGAATTTGATAGAGTGATTTCTCTTTTCACCTCTTTTGGGTATTTTGAAGATGAGGAAAATTTCAAGGTTCTGAGAAATGCGGCAAGGGCTCTTAAACCAGGTGGACTATTTTGTCTTGATATAACTAATCATGACGTTATCTTGAGCCATTTTCTCCCGTACACCATAAAAGAAAAAGGGGATGACCTAATGATAGATAGAAATACTTTTGATAGCGTTACAGGACGGATGTATACTAAAAGAATTGTTATTAGAGATGGCAAAAGGAAAGATAAACCGTTTTTTATAAGGCATTATACTCCTGGCGAGATAAGAGATTTATTAAGCAAAGCGGGATTTGGAATATACAAAATGTATGGTGATTGGAACGCGAATCCTATTACAAGTGATTCGGGAAGAATGATTATAATTGCTAAAAAAGAGAAATAATAACACAAAAATGGCATTGCACAATAAACATTTGGATTCTGTGGTCAAGCCACAGAATGACGTAATAAAGCAAAGGGACAGGCATGCCTGTCCCCTACATAAAAATCACAAAAGACGAGATTGCTTCGCCTTTGGTTCGCAATGACGGAAAGGAATTTGGTAAATGGTTAGAAAAGCAGATTTAGAAAAAGCCAGGTCATTTTTAGAAGACCTAAAAAAAACAGGTATAACAATACAAGCTTTATACCTTTATGGTTCGCGGGCGAAAGGAACAAATAGGGCAGGTAGCGACTTAGATATAGCAGTTATCTCTAAGGATTTTTCAGGAGACTCAATACGAGACATTAAGATGATATTCCCTGTTATTAAAAAAGCAGACGAAGCTATTGAGGTAACTAGATTTCGACCAGAAGATTTTAGAGATGAACACCCTTTGGCATGGGAGATAAAACATGAAGGAGTAAGGATATTTTAAGATGAGAAGAGAAAAGTTGTATCTTGATACTTCTGTTGTGAGTGCTTATTATGATGAAAGGGCAAAAGAACGACAGGGGGTTGATATGAGAAAAGTAGAATATTTTGATTATCCGAAAGTTGTTAAAGAAATGCATCTGACAGATGTTGTTTTGAAAAGGATAGAGAAAGAGGTTGAGAAAGAATTTCCTTCGGATAGAATGATGTATGAGCTTCATGTTTTACGTGCAGTAAGGAGTGGATATTGGCAGAAACCATCACAAAACCAGAAGAGAAAGCACATTTAAATGAGAATAATTATTAAAGAAGCTTCAGGTAAGGAGAAAGTTTTTGAACTGGAGGGGGAAGCTGTAACCATTGGCAGAGAAAAGGACTGTGATCTGATGATTTCTGATCCAAGGGCTTCAAGACATCATGCAGGTCTCAGGCTTGAAGATAATCAGGTATATATTAAGGATTTGGGCAGCGGCAACGGCACATATCTTGACGGGGAGAAATTAGTTGAGGAAAAGCTTTGGCTATCGGGAACAGAAGTCAAAATAGGGCACTTGAGCATGGTTTTAGAAGACAAAAAAGATAAAGATGAAAAAACAGAGGTAAGACAAGTCGACATGCAAGCACCTGCGTCTAATCCTTCTGATAAAGCAGCTTCTAAAGATAAGGTTAATCAGCTTTCTGATATAAGAATCAAAATTCATAAGCAGCTCATTCAGCGTATTGACTTAAAGAGTCTGACTTTTGAAAAGGGAAAGGAGCAGGAAGTCAGGAACCGCACTGAAAAAGCTGCCAGAGGCATAATCAAGGAAATGGATGGCTCTATTCCTAAGCGAGTGAATATAGAGGATCTGGTAAAAGATGTGCTGGATGAGGCGTTGGGGCTAGGCCCTCTGGAGGATTTACTAAAAGATGATGATGTAACAGAAATAATGGTTAACAGAAAGGATCAAATTTATATTGAAAAGAAAGGGAAGCTTCATCTCTGCGAGAAGACCTTTACCAGTGATGAACAGGTTATGGCTGTGATAGAGAGAATAGTAGGACCTATTGGCCGCAGAATAGATGAAAGCATGCCTTTAGTAGATGCAAGATTAAAGGATGGGTCCAGAGTAAATGCGATTATTCCGCCTCTAGCTCTAAAAGGGCCAAGTATAACTATTCGCAAGTTCTCTAAAACTCCTTTTACTATAGATGATTTGATAGGTTTTGGAACATTGAATAAAGATATTGCAAAGTTCCTTGAGATATGTGTGCTTTCACGTAAAAACATCGTTATATCAGGGGGAACAGGATCCGGAAAGACAACCCTGCTTAACGTAGTGTCTTCCTTTATCCCTCAAGGCGAAAGAATAGTAACTATTGAAGACGCTGCAGAGCTTAAGCTGCCGCAGGAACATATTGTTTCTCTGGAAGCTCGGCCTCCAAATATTGAAGGTAAAGGAGCTATTGCTATCAGGGATCTGGTAAAGAATGCTCTTCGTATGCGTCCTGATAGAATAGTAATAGGAGAATGCAGGGGCGGAGAGGCTCTGGACATGCTTCAGGCTATGAATACAGGTCATGACGGGTCTCTTACTACTGCTCATGCCAACTCTCCTCGCGATGTTCTTTCGCGTCTGGAAACTATGGTTTTGATGTCAGGCATGGATCTGCCTGTCCGAGCTATCAGAGAGCAGGTATCCTCAGCTATTAACATAATAGTTCAGGAGTCTCGTTTGAGTGATGGAAGCCGCAGAATTATTGCTGTGACTGAAGTTACAGGTATGGAGGGGGAGGTAATTACTTTACAGGATATTTTTGTTTTTAAGCAAACAGGAATTGGTCAGGATGGTAAAGTGCAGGGAGCTTTTGCAGCTACCGGCAATATCCCAAGTTTTGTTCCTCAATTGGAGGCAAAGGGAATGCACCTGGATATGAAGATGTTTGAGGAAAAGAGGGCTGAAAAATAATGCAGATAGTTGAGCTATTAATACTTGGGCTTACATTTTTAGCAGTGTTTATACTGGCGCAGGCAGGTTATCGGGTTTTTAAGAAGGGAGTTAAACAGTATGAGAAAAAGGTAGCTGCAGGCACTGAAAAAGAGCTGGATGAGATGTTTGTTTTTGTTTCAGCAGAGAAGATTGCTTATTTTAGTATTCTGGGTGTTCTGGTTATGGCAATGATGGGTTATCTGCTCAGCCATAGTCTGCTGATATGTCTAGCGTTTGGAGCCATTGGATTCTCTCTGCCAAGAATTTATCTCAAACAGTTAAAGAAGAATCGCAAGAAAAAGTTTGATGCCCAATTAACAGAGGCTTTAACAACAGTGTCAAATTCTCTTAAGGCAGGTTTAAGTCTGCAACAAGCTCTGGATTTTTTAGTTAAGGAATCTAAACCTCCTTTGTCTCAGGAATTTAGTCTGGTTATCCGGTCTACTAAGTTAGGGGTTTCAATGGAAGAAGCGTTGGAAAGATTGGGAAAGAGAATGCCCAGTGAACAGCTGGAATTAGTTGTTACCTCAATTAATATCTCAAGACAATTAGGAGGTAATCTTTCTGAGATATTTGGCAGAATTGCAAATACCATAAGGGAAAGAGATAAAATGTACGGCAAGATCGCTGCGCTCACATCTCAGGGTAAGATGCAGGGATTGGTAGTAGGTTTGCTTCCTATAGGGCTTGGCATAATAATGTATTTTCTGGACCCGGCAACAATGAAAGTAATGTTTACTTCTGTTATTGGCTGGGCGTTTCTTGCAACAGTTGTTTTCCTTGAGCTAATAGGAGGATTCCTGATTTATAAAATTGTTAATATTGATGTGTAGGGTAAAGAAACAAAGTGGCAAAGGCACAAAGGCACAAAGGGGAAAATGGGTAGTCTAATAATCTTGGCGCTAATTTACAGCTTTTTCTTTATTGCTTTCTATTTAATAGGCGCAGGCATACTATCGTTATTTGAGAAGAAGGAAGAGGAGCCAGTAGATCTGGATATGTTGGGTCAGCTGGAGAAAAAAAGAGAAAAGTTTATGCGTGCATATCCATTATATCGCTTCTTAATGCCATGGGTCAGAAAATTAGCGAAGCTGCACGAGCGGTTTGGGCTTAAAGAATATCAGAATAATATCACGCAAAAACTGGTTTCAGCTGGAAATCCGGGAGCTTTAAGCGCTCTGGAGTTTTTGGCTATAAAAGAATTACTATTAATATTTACGCCAATCATCGGGATTTTAATACTTAAGATGCTATCTATTGAAGTTGCGTGGTATTATATTATCCTGTTCATGCTTGCTTATTTCTATGCTGATCAATGGCTGAAGGATCAGATTAAGAAAAGACATAAAGGGATTTGGAGAGGGCTTCCTTATAGTCTGGACTTGATAACTCTTTCAGTAGAGGCAGGGTTGGATTTCTCAGCAGCTATTAATAAAGTAGTTGACAAGATGAAAGCAGGTCCGCTTGTAGAGGAGCTTTTTCACATGCAGCAACAGATTAAGCTTGGTTCAACAAGGCGCGACGCTTTAAAAGCAATGGCAGATAGGGTTAATATGCAGGATCTTTCCGCTATTTGCACATCTCTTATACAGGCAGATCAACTGGGAACAAGTCTTGGCCCTATACTCAGGGTTCTTTCTGACCAGATGCGGATCAAGAGGATGCAGATAGCAGAGAAAACAGCAATGCAAGCGCCGGTAAAAATGTTGCTGCCTCTTGTAGGATTCATCTTTCCAGCAGTTTTTGTAATGCTTTTTGGACCTATCATTATAAAGCTTTTGCAAGGTGGATTTTAGTTTGCTATCTATAGGAGACGATATAATTATTGCAGATACATGGCTGAGGAGAACCAAGGGGCTGATTGGACATGCTAAACTTGATTCTGGAGAGGGGTTGTTGATTCCTAACTGTAAAGCCATACATACATGGTTTATGAGATTTGCGATTGATGTGGTTTTTATGGATAAGAATTATTGTGTTGTAAAGACTATATCTCAGTTAAAACCGTTTCGGCTGGCTTTTGGAGGAAGAAGCGCGCAGCATACACTAGAACTTCCCTCTAACGCTATCAATAGCACGTGGGTCTGCATAGGAGATATGGTTAATGCCAAAATATAAGGTTTGAGGAGATTAAAAATAATTTTGGGAGTATCGGATTCAAGGTGTGAAAATGGCAAATAATCAATTAGTGTTAAGCGCAGACAATATTAAAAGAAAAATTTATACAATAAGGGCTATGCAGGTAATGCTTGATGAAGACCTGGCTGAACTCTACAATGTAGAAACAAGAGTATTAAATCAAGCGGTTAAGAGAAATAGTGAACGATTCCCTGAAACCTTCATGTTTCAGTTAAGTGAAGACGAATTCGAAAACTTGATGTCACAATTTGTGATTTCAAGTTCGCAATGGGGCGGTAGAAGAAAGTTGCCTTATGCTTTCACGGAGCAGGGCGTTGCAATGCTTTCCGGAGTTTTGAAAAGCGATACTGCCGTAAGAATAAGCATTCAAATAATCAACGCATTTGTATCAATGAGAAAATTTATCTCTTCAAATGCGCAGATATTCCACAGGCTGGATATTGTAGAAAAAAAGCAGATTGAACACGATAAAAAATTTGATAAAGTATTTGATGCAATACAAAGCAAAGACATCAAGCCTGAAAAAGGGATATTTTTTGATGGACAGATGTTTGACTCCTACAAATTTGTTTCGGACATAATTAGAACTGCTGATAAATCCCTAGTTCTCATTGATAATTACATTGATGATTCGGTTTTGACGCTGTTTAGCAAGAGAAATAAAGATGTACATGTTACAATATTCACTAAAAAGATTTCTAAGCAATTATCTCTTGATTTGGATAAATATAATACACAATATCCCCTTATTAAAGTAATAGAATTCAAGCAGTCCCACGATAGGTTTCTCATAATAGACGATAAAGAAGTGTACCATTTCGGAGCTTCATTAAAAGACTTGGGTAAAAAATGGTTTGCATTTTCTAAATTCGACAAAGAAGCATTTAGTCTACTTGATAAATTGAAACTGAAATGAAAAAGGAAATAATAGTTCAATGTATAGGAATTTCAAAGTGCTGTCATTGCGAGGAGTCCCGAACGTCCCGAAAACTTTCGGGAGGACGACGTGGCAATCTCTGAGATTGCTTCGCTTCGTTCGCAATGACGATGCAATGGTGAGTAAGGACATGAGATGAAATAACAAAAAGGAGACAAGAGATGTTTAAGAAAAAGATGTGCAGTATTGTGGTTGTGGTAAGCGTGATTATCTTTGGAGGGCTTTTTATAGGATTTACTAATGTATTTGCTTTTCAAAAGAAACATTTACCAGTAGGGCAGATAGCATATACCTCTAGCGGTAGTCTATATACCATGAACAGTGATGGGTCTGATAAAAGGACAGTAGTGCCAGCAAGAAAGAAGCCTCTTTTTATCAGTGATCCTGTTTGGACTTCTGATGGAGAAAAGATACTTTTTGCTTTTAAGGATGAGAAAAAATTTGATAAAAAAATTTATGGTATTGGTCTAGTTGACTCAAATGAGGAAAAGGGTAAGTTTGAAATTATTCTTCAAAGCGACTCTCATTCATTTGGATACCCTGCTTTTTTGCCGCATGTAAAGAAAATATGCTTTATTAAAGGCGGATCTTCAATATGTCTTATAGATAGTAGCGGCGCAAACTTACAAAAAATAGTGGAATTAAAAGAAATAGTAAAATTAGAAAAAAATGAAAAGGGATGGATTTATTCTCTTTCGTATTTACCCACAAAGAAAAAACTTGTATTTGGAGTTGCTATTAGAGAAGAGAAGATAAATGAGGGGATAACTACAAGTACCCCTAAAGTTGGATCAATTTACATTATTAATTTGGATGGAACGAATCTACAATTTTTAACTCATGGAAGACGGCCTCGCAGCTCGCCTAACAGCAATAAAATTGCTTATATAAAAGAAGGGAGTTATAAAATTAATACAATTGACGTTGATACCAAAAAAATACGGACTATTTATCGTTCATGGCCATGCTGGCTTAATTACTTAGCTTGGTCTCCTGATGGAAAATACATTCTGTATCAAAAGACCATAGAATGGCCAACTATGCTGAGTTCGAATTATTTAAGAATTATTTCTGTTAAAGGCAGAAAAAAATTTAAGGTTGCCAATAAATATACAGCTGGCTTTTCATGGAAATACTGAATTGCTGAGATTGCTTCACTTTGTTCGCAATGACGCAGTAATGAATAAAAAAGAGAAGTAAATGCCAAAATATAAGGTTTCTATAGCAAACGGGTTGAAGGCAGGAGAACATTTTGAGTTTGATAATGAACCCTGCACTATTGGAAGAATACAAGATAATGATATTGTATTGGAAAATGATGACATAGTCTCTCGTCATCATGCTAAGATAGTTTTGGAAGATGATAAACTAATATTGGTTGATCTGGAGAGCAAGAACGGTACAAAAGTAAATGGCAAGAAAATATCGCGTCAGGAATTGAAAAGTCATGATAAAATTGAAGTTGGAGGAGTTAGTCTTGCTTTTGAAGTAATCCCTGAGCAGGTTAATTCATCGGAAGAGGCTGGTGCAACGATAATCGGAGAGGAAATGCCTGAACAGGATGAAAAAACCGAGTATTTCGCTATTAAACCTGTGCCTGAAAAAAAGAAAGAACCTGAAGAGAAAATCCCTGTTGCAAAAAAGGCACCAGCAGAACCTAATATCTCCCAAAAAGTTAAAGAATCTAAAGAGAAAATTCTTTCCAGCATAAAGAATCCAACTCGCGGTAAGAAAAATATCACAAAGATTATACTCATAGTGGCTGTGATATCAGGTTTAATTTACATGTTTCTGCCAGAGCGCAAGTCTCTGGAGAAAGCTCAGGAGGAGCTAAGCGCTGAAAAACCACGGATAGCAGAAAAAATTGATAGAGGAATCAGTGAACCTGTTGGCAACCTGAGAGATAAAGCAAAAGAGGCTTTTAAATACGGGGAAGCTCTTTATAATGAGCGCATGATAAGTTATGAAAATACATATAAAGCAATTGAAGCATATAAAAAGTCTCTGGCTTATCAGAGGCATCTGGATCCAAAACCGGATTATTTCCATCAGACGCTCCTGAATCTAAAGGGAGCTAAGGAATACCTGGACAGCGAATATCGCATTCATAAGTTTGAAGCTGAAAAAGCTATTCGTGTGAAAGATTGGAAACAGGTTAAAAAAGAACTTAAAATATGTATGATTTTGATATCTGATAGAAAGGATGAGAGGTATAAAAAAGCGCTAAAACGTCTAAAGCAGGTGGAGAAGCATTTAGCAAAACAATCAGCAGAGAGCAGAAAATGAAAAAGATTATCATTAAAGAAGGTAAGAAGCCGGTTCAGGAATTCTCTTTTGAAGATGGAGTGTATCTCATTGGAAGAAAGGAAGAAAACCGCATAGTTCTTCCTGACAAGAGTGTTTCAAGGCAGCATGCTCAGTTGGAAATTAGGGCAGAGAATGTGACTATTCAGGATTTGGACTCTGCTAACGGGGTGTTTAAAAATGGGAAACAAATAGAAAAAGAGAGCATTAATGAAGGAGATACTGTTCAGATTGGAAAATATAGTCTGGAACTAAAGGAGGATGACGGTGAAAAAACCAGAATGGCGACTAGCTCTTATACATCTACATCTTTAAAATACAGACTGGTATTAATGGAAGGAGAGAAAGTTAAAGAAGAGTATCAACTGGACGAAAATGAATTGACTATTGGCAGGGCTGAAGAGAATAAAATAATCCTTAAAAATGAGACGGTATCCCGGAAACATGCCATAGTTAAGAAGGAGAATAATCAATATAAAATAGCAGACCTTGGCAGCAGTAACGGCACTTTTGTTAATAATAAGAAAATCAAAGAAAAAGATCTCTCTAAAGGCGATGAAATTAAAATCGGGAAATTTGTTCTGAAGTTTGTAACAGAAGGGGCATATCCGGAGCAAGGTCTGTTTGGAATGGCACTGCCAATGGCAGCATTGTCATATCAAAAAAAGCTTGTTGAAATATGGAATAAACCACCCATGCGGTTAGGAATAATTGGGTTTGGCGCCGTATTGATTATTGTATTGATCATGAGCCTTATTCCAACTAGTTCTCCGGAAAAGAGGCGAATAATTGATGTTTCAGACAGGTGGGTTACTATTGCAAATCTTATCAAACAGGGTAAAAAATTACATGAAGCAGGCCAAAAAACCAAAGCTCTTGAAGTTTTTAACAAAGTTTTGCAGATGGATCCGGAGAATCTTGATGCGCAGATCTATGTGGAAAAATCAAGGGGAGATGAAGCGATTGCTCAGTATCTTGCGCGTGGTCTTGAATTTTATAAAAAGACTCAATGGGAAAATGCTTTGCGCCAGTTTGAAAGGGTATTGAGCCTGGACCCTGAGAATAGCAGAGGAATAGAATATTTTAACAAGACCAAAAAAGAACTTCGGGTTCAAAAAGCTCTTAAACTGGCAGACGAGTATATCATTGCCGACAAACTTCTTAAAGCTCAGACAGAGTTAAATAAAGCGCTTGATCTAAAACCTGAAGACGCTCATATAAAGAAAAAGCTGAATCTTGTTGAACATAAACTGCAGTCTCTTAAACACTTTAAAAAAGGAAAGGAGTATTTTGAGAAAGCGAATTATGCGAATGCCTTATCAGAACTAAAAAAAGTATCTGCACAATCTAAATATGCTAATGAAGCCAAAAAATTAGTAACTCAGATTGGAAATATGCAAAAAGCAGAAAAGTTTTTTGTCCAGGCAAAGAAACTCTATCAAAAAGGAAGTGCTTCTCAAGCTGTTGAACTGATGCAAAAAGTGTTGGACGTGAACAGAGATTATACAGAGGCGCAGGAGTTTCTGGATAAAGTAAAGAATGTTACTCAGGCATTTAACAAAGGCATGTCTTTTTCTTCCAGTCAGCAGCTTATGAAAGCTGTTGACGAGTGGCGGCAGGTGCTTGCTCTGGAACAGGACAGAGATAATTTCTATCATGCAGAGGCTGTCCAGTACATTAAAACAGTGAGACCTTATCTAATAAAAACACTTCATCAGCATATGGAAAAAGGCAGGAATTTTGTTCAGGAGGAAAAATTCAAGGCAGCTCTTTTGGAATTTCAGTTTGTTCTAACAGTAGAGCCTGATCATAAAGAAGCTCTGAAGAATATTAATGAGCTTCAGGTTCATATAAAGGAGAAAGCCAGAGAATTATACATTCAGGGATACACTCTTAAGGATATTAATATCAATAGAGCTGTTAAAAAATGGAAGCAGGTACTGGAGATAGCTCCTCCTGATGATGAGTATTACATAAAAGCCAAAAAACAAATTAAAAAGCATAGGTGATTATTTATGTCAAAAGAAGATTTAGTTGGGAAGGTTGTAGGCAAGTATAAGATTGTAGAAAAGATTGGGGAAGGCGGTATGGGGATTGTGTATAAGGGAATTCAGATTTCTCTCAATCGTCCTGTGGCTATGAAGATGCTGCCTCAAAATCTAGCTTCAGATAAGGATTTTGTAACAAGATTTAAGCAGGAGGCTTTATCTGTAGCAAAGCTGAATCACCGTAATATTATACAGGTATATGATACTGATGAGCTGGAAGGCAATTATTTTATTATTATGGAATATGTTGAAGGCGAGACATTAGATGATTTGTTAAAGAGAAAAAAAGTGCTTTCATTGGATTTTACTCTAGAAATTTTGCAGCAGGTTGGAATGGCTCTTTCATATGCTCATAAGCATGGAGTTGTTCACCGCGATATAAAGCCCGGCAATATCATGATTGCAGAGGACGGCAGCATAAAGGTGATGGATTTTGGTATTGCCAAGGTGCAGGATTCAAGTGTTAAAACCAAAACAGGGATGAGTATAGGAACTCCGGAATACATGTCGCCTGAGCAGGTTAAGGGCACAAATGTTGATTCCAAGTCCGATATGTATGCTTTTGGAGTTTTATCATACCGCATGTTAGCCGGAGAACTTCCTTTTAAAGGCAAAGATCCATTTGCCACCGCTTATAAACAGCTGCATGAGGAGGTGCCCAGTCCACGCGCTAAAAATCCCAAGATATCTCCTGAAACAGAAGAGATGGTATTAAAGTGCATGAAGAAAGATAAGGATCAGCGTTATCAGGATATGAATGATATTATACAACTCCTTAAGAGGCTTCTTCGTCAGCCTGCGGCGGCTGACGGCAGGACAGTAGCTGTTCCCAAAGATGCAGGAGCTACTGTTATGGCAAAGGATATTATTAAGAAAGCAAAGATACCTATCAAGGCTATTATTCCGGCAGTTTTGTTAGTGGTTGTAATTATTGGTATTTATATAGTGAGAACTACCGGCAAAAAAGACATTCCTTCTGCGCATGTTGCTGAAAAGCCCTTTATTGATAAAGAAAAAACAGCGGAAGAGAAACTAGAAGAAATAATCGCTAAAGACATAGAACAGCAGAAACCTGTCATTGCTAAAGAAGAAGAGCCGGAAAAGAAAAAAGTCCTTAAAGCAGAAGATTC
Organism: bacterium; assembly: GCA_023129655.1. Lineage (GTDB taxonomy): Bacteria > JAHJDO01 > JAHJDO01 > JAHJDO01 > JAHJDO01 > JAHJDO01. The sequence goes on from JAGMBN010000004.1 coordinate 19,109, forward strand.
ACGATTGGTAGAGATGAGAAAGAAAAATGAGGGCAAAATAAAGGCAAACCTTATTAGAGGAAAGATACGTTTCAATTTAGGCGCGCAAAATCCCATAGAATATAAACTGGCTATAAAGCATTTTGAAACTGTTCTGGAACTTGACCCTGACAATATAGAAGCTAAAGAATATAGACGTCTTGCCCTGGAGGGAATTATTAGAGCAGAAATCAAAGCAAAAACTAAAATTATAAAGCGAGTAGAGGAGAAGAAGCAGAAAAAGCAAAAAAAATTAGTCATGGTTGATAAGGTAAAGAAACCAGTTCTGCCTTTTAAGAAAGAAATTCCAATAGGTGGACTGTTTAGTTTTGATGGTATTGTTGGGAAGAACGCCCAGATAAATTTTATTCAGGGTATAACAATTGATAATTCAGATAATATTTATGTAATAGATACAATAGGCAGGAAAAACAGCACTGTCATTAAACTCGGCCCAGAAGGGAATCTTTTGTCAACTTGGCAAAATCCGGATATTGGCAAACCAATGGATATTGATGTTGATAAACAGGGGAATATTTATATTTGTAATATAGCCGCATATTCCATTAAGAAGTTTAATCCGCAAGGGATGCTGGTTGCAAGTATTGGTTCAAGAGGTCATGGCAATGGCAAGCTTGATCAACCTCGCGGTGTGGCAGTAGATAAAGAGGGGAATGTTTATGTGGCAGACACTCGGCATTACAGAATACAAAAATTTGATAAGTATGGAAACTATTTGACTGTTTGGGGAAAGCGTGGCGTAGGCAATGCACAGTTTAGCTATATATTGGATGTAGCAGTAGATGAATCGGGAAATGTGTATGCTCTGGATTATAAATTATGCAATATTCAGAAGTTTGACAGCGCAGGAAATTTTCTATTAAAGTTCGGCAGACCTGGGCAGCTATTGCATCCCAGAAGAATAGCTATAAATAATGGTTATGTGTTTGTGGTTGATGCTTCAAATAGGGCTCAGGTCTTTGACACAAGCGGCAATTATATAACTAAGTGGGGAAGCCGTGGGAGCGGTGACGGTCAATTTAATTCACCAACTGGCATAGCTTTTGACTCAAAAGGATATGTTTATGTAACTGATAGTGGAAATAAACGCCAATTTATCAATAGCAGAATCCAGAAGTTTAGACCTAATTTCTAGCGTCCCCAGGGGGAATCGAACCCCCGTTGGTAGGTCGAAAACCTACAGTCCTAGGCCACTAGACGATGGGGACATTCTTAAAGCGAGTCGTAATGTAGCATATCAGATTATCTCAAGTCAAGCAGGAATCTCATGAAAAATTCCAGACACTATCTGGCTATTTTGCTATTTGTATAATTAATAATATATTTTCTTTCTTCGTCAGAAATATCAGTAAAGCTAACCCCTGTATCAAAACCATTATCCATTCTTTTTCTTGAGTACATAACACATCCAAGGGCGTCAATTGCGGAACCATAATCAGGAATCTTTATTTCCAATTCTAGAATTGTACCCATTGATATGCAGCCAGTTGTCTTTATACAAACTCCGTTGCCACCCATATCTTTTGTATAATTTTGTTCTTCCTTCATAATACCTGTTGGAGAATATGCAAGGTAATTAACGATTGCTTTCATATTCAGGCGAGGGTACTCTCTGCGCTCAGGACCGGGATATTTCCCTCTTTTCTCTTTTTCTGGTTTTATCTTAACTTTTCCCTCTGCTTCTTCCACAATCAATCTTGCATTTGGCAGGGATATATCTCCAATATTACCTGTTGGAATTTCAGGTCTTTTTGGCGCTTTCTTCTTACCTGCTATAAAATTCTTAACCGCCCCAAAAATCGTCTTATAATAACTCAGAAGTAACAAGACACCTACAAAAACTCCACAAACGCCAAAGATTATGAAACTAAATTTAACAGGACGATCCTTTAGCATTCGTTCAAATTTGCTGATTGCAAAGACATTTTTTGAAAAAAATAGGAATAGAGCAATTTGGGAGATGATTAAATTTAGGCTCTTATTTTGCACTAACATAAGTCCTGTATTTATTTACCGCAGATTATCATAAGATCTATCAATAGTCAATTCGTGTGAAAAGTCCAGTGCCAAAAGTCCAGTGACATTTTTATTGACATTTAGCCAAAAGTTTAATATCCTTACATATAAGAAAATTAGAGGAGACCTAAAATGGCAGAAAAGAAGAAGGTAGAACAAGTAATAGTTAAGCCTGAAATAGAAACAGGTAAAAAAGATGTTGAAGAAGGCAAGGCACTAGCTGTTATCAGTTATTTCTGGCTGATAAGCTTGATTGTTCTACTTGTTAAGAAGGATAACAAATTTGTCTTATTTCATGCAAGGCAAGGATTGGTATTGGCAATATTAGCTACTGTTTTTTCTTTAATCCCAATAATTGGATGGCTTCTGAATATAGTCGTTATTATATTTGCAGTGGTTGGTATTGTAAAAGCGCTTGCTGGTGAAACATGGAAGATGCCTATTCTTGGCGATTTTGCGCAGAAAATAAAATTTTAGTAGTAAACTCCGCCTTTTACCAAAGACATACTCTATACTCTGTCCTTTGTGGGATTTTCTTATTGTGGGCATGCTTCTGTGATATGTTAAATGGAAATTTACTGAGGTAATGAAATGTTGCAGAGCATGACAGGATTTGGAAGCGCAGAAGTGCGTTCTGATTTTGGATACTTTCTAATAGAGATTCAAAGCCTGAATTCTAGATTTTGCGATGTTGTGGTAAAACTTCCCAGCGAACTCTCAATGTTCGAGATAAGACTAAGAAAACTAATTGAAAAAAAACTTGTTCGCGGAAGGATTAGTTTTTTTCTCAAATGGACTAAATCCGAAGATTTCCAACTGCCACGTATTAATAAGATGCTGGCAAAAGTCTATTCTGATAGGCTAAAGCTATTAAAAAAAGAACTTGAATTAAGGGGGCCTATAGATATTCAAACAGTGGCGCATTTTGATGGTGTTATATATACTGAAGACACAAAAATACAGGAGAGAAAGGTATGGTCTGATTTGGGAAAGGGCATTAATAGGGCTCTGAATAGTGTTAATATGATGCGTATGAAAGAGGGCGCGCAGCTTCAGAAAAGCATAATAAAATATGTAAATAGTGTAAAAATAAGCATCAAAAAAATAGAAAACAGACAGCCTATTATACTTAGAAAATCCAGAGAAAAACTGATTAAAAACATGAAAGAAACATTAAAGGAATCAAGAATAGACGCTTTAGAAACAATAGATAAAGAGAAGCTTCTGCGTGGATTACCAATATATACTAACTGTACAGACATTTCCGAAGAGACAACAAGAATAAGAAGTCACATACACCAGTTTTTAAGTTTGGTTAATTCGTCTAAAATAACAGGAAGAAATCTTGATTTTATAGTTCAGGAACTCAATAGAGAAATAAATACATTAGGTTCAAAAGCAAATGACGTCATTATTGGCAGAGAGGCTATAACAATAAAAAACAAACTGGAAAAAATAAAGGAGCAGATACAAAATGTTCTTTAAAAAGGGGCTATTGATCGTTATATCCGGCCCTTCTGGAGTAGGGAAAACCACTTTGGGGCAAAAATTATTAACGCAATATCCTGAAATGAAATATTCAATATCTGTTACAACAAGAAAGCTGCGAAAAACAGAGGTCAATGGACAGGATTATGTATTTGTATGCATGGAAAGATTTAAGAAGGATATTAAAAAAGGGCGCTTTGCAGAATGGGCTGAAGTAGGAGGAAATCTTTATGGTACCTCAAAGACCTTTATAGAAGAGGCTATTAATTCCGGATATGATGTTCTTCTGGATATAGATGTTCAAGGAGCATCTCAACTTAGGAAACTATATCACGAAAATGGAGTGTTTATTTTTATAACTGCTCCTTCTATTGATACCTTGAGAAACAGATTAAATTTGAGAAAAACTGATTCTGAGCAAGAAATAGATGCAAGAATTATGCTTGCAAAAAAGGAAATTAAAGAAAGCAATAATTACAATTATGTATTAGTAAATAAAGATATAAATAAAACATTGGAAGATATATCTCGCATAATTAGTTCTGAAAAGCGCGAAAGATGAATAGAAAAAAGCTCTATTTTTTTGCCAGATGCTTTTTTGAAACTTCCACCAAATGCTCAAATGCTGTGGGATTTGTTATTGCCAGATCAGCAAGAATTTTTCTGTTTAATTCTACTTTTGCTTTTGTAAGACCATTTATGAAAGCGCTGTAAGACAATTTGTGCGGTCTCACAGCTGCATTTATCCGCACAATCCATAAGCTTCTGAAATTCCTTTTCTTTACTTTTCGATCCCTGTACGAATAAACAAGCCCTCTTTCTACAGTTTCTCTCGCAGTTCTGTAATTCTTGCTACGTCTTCCCCAATATCCCTTTGCCATTTTAAGAAATTTTTTATGCCTTCTTTTGGAAGCAACAGCTCCCTTTACTCTACTCATGCTATACTCCTAAAAGCTTTTTTATTCTCTTGTGATCCCCTTTAACTAGAAGGGTAGGACTTCGTAAATTCCTCTTTCTTTTTGTAGTTTTCTTAGTCAAGATGTGACTGGCATAAGCTTTTCTTCTCTTTATCTTCCCTTTTCCAGTCAGCTTAAATCTCTTCGCAGCACCACGATGTGTCTTTAATTTTGGCATATAATCCTCATTGCACCTTTTGTTTTTTCCCTGTATTAATTTTTTTTGGGCTTAATACCATAACCATAATTCTTTTACCAAGCGAAGAAATAGGCTGATCTACCTCTCCTTGTTCAGATACATCCCCGGTAAGCCTTTCAAGTATCTGTCTGCCGATCTCTTTGTGAGACATTTCCCTGCCGCGAAACATAAGTGTTATTTTAACCTTGTTCCCATCCGCAAGGAATTCTCTAACATGCCTTAACTTTACCTGATAATCGTTTTCTTCTATATTCGGCTTAAATTTAATTTCTTTTAATTCTACAGTCTTCTGTTTTTTGCGAGCTTCCTTTTTCTGTTTTATTTGCGCATATCTGTACTTATCATAATCCATTATCCGACAAACAGGGGGAGAAGACTGAGAAGAAACCTGAACCAAGTCAAACCCTTTTTCTTCTGCAATTCTTAAGGCATCCTCAATAACCAAGATCCCAAGCGGCTCTTTGTCCAAGCCAATTAATCTTACCTGCCTTGCCCGTATTCTCCGATTTACTTCAGCAAACTTCTTTATTTACTAACTCCTTCTCTGTTCTACTATTTACGAAGCTTCAGTTTATCAATAATTGCCAAGTATCTTTCAGCATCTTTCTTTTTAAGATAATCAAGCAAGCGTCTCCGTCTTCCTACAAGTTTCAACAACCCACGCCTTGAATTATGGTCTTTTTTAAAAGACGAAAAATGTCTTGTTAAATTATTAATTCTCCCTGTCGTTAAAGCAATCTGAACTTCTGGAGACCCGGTATCGCTTTCATGTGTCTTAAACTTTGCTATGACTTCTTTTTTCTCATCCGTGGATATTGCCACTTTCGGTCCTTTCTATAGATTTACATTCATCTGCTGAATTGTAGCATATCAGATTATCTCAAGTCAAGCATTTCAGAAACACCCAAACAAACAATCCGGTACGCCTGAGAGGATTTGAACCTCCGACACAGGGATTAGGAATCCCTTGCTCTATCCATTACTGAGCTACAGGCGCAAAAAAACAGGCACAAAGGCACAGAGTTTAATACGTTATCAATGAGCTTACTTCATATCCATCAAGTTTCTCAGTGCCTTTTAGAAACCTAAGGTCTATAAGAAACACGATCTTTGATACATTTCCGCCAAGTTTCTCAACAAGTTTAACTGTTGCTAAACTTGTTCCACCTGTTGCAAGAAGATCATCTATAACCAGGACATTATCTCCATGTTTTATTGCGTCTTCATGTATTTCCAATGTATCAGTGCCATATTCCAGTTCATACGTCTCCTTTATTGTCTTGTATGGAAGTTTTCCCGGTTTTCTGAGCGGAACAAATCCTGCTCCGAGCTTGTACGCTAACACTCCGCCAAATATAAAACCTCTTGCCTCTACAGCAACTACAATATCTACCTTTTTCTCCTCGCACTCTTCCGCAAGTTTATCAACCGCTTCTCTAAACGCATCTTTATCCTTAAGCAATGTAGTTATATCTTTGAATATTATCCCTTTCTTTGGAAAATCAGGCACATCTCGAATCATATTTTTTAAGTCCATTTTACCCCCTCTCTGTTATTTTAAAATCCAAAATTCTAAATCCGAAACAAATTCTAAATTTAAATTTTCAAAATTCAAAACATATCAGGGCAGGGGCAAGCCCTGCCCCTACATTTCTCGTTTTCCACATTGTAGGGGCGAGGCTCGCCCCCACCCGTTTCCATATTAAATTTAATTATCATCTTAACCTAAATACCATATACGTGCTGGCAATATATACCACAATTATAGCTATTGCATCCCATCCAAGTTTAAGAAAGGATTTTTTAGATCTATAAATGATCCCAACTATTACAATCATTGTTAAAAGAACTCCGGCAACTGCTGTCAGGATATGCGTAGAAGACAGATAGGCATATATAGAACCTGTTCTGTATAAGATATCGCCCGTTGGTATCAGTGCTATATTAAGCATATTACTGCCCAGAATAGTACCTATCGCCATATCAAAAAGCCCCATTCTAACTGCTCCTATTGTTGCCATAAGTTCTGGAAGAGATGTTACTGCGGCAAGGAAAAGGCTGCCTACAAAAGTTTCCCCCAAGCCTGTTTCACTCGCTATTTGTTTAGCAGTATTAGCAACCCAGATGCTTCCGCCGAAAATACATCCTGTGCAGAATAAATATTCTAAAATTGTTTTTCTAAAAGAAATATGTTCGTATTTTTTCTTTTCATATTTCTCTTTCTTGTTTCGGTTCTGATATCTAAATGAAAGTCGTATACCTATTAAATATGTTGTTATTATCAAGAAACTTAGCGCTCCTACAGAAAAGACAGAAAACATATTTCCGATAAGTATTCCTGCAATTGCGATTGATGATAGAATTACAGAAATCCCTGCAAGTAAAATCAATCCGAGATTTACCTCTCTTAGAATTGGACCACGTCCCTGAACAATATCAAGTATAGCAATTATAAAAAGATTAAAGATAATGCTTCCAAACACGTTGCCAACAGCAAGATCTGGAGATTTTACAACAATTATGGAACTGCACGTAATAAAAAATTCAGGAAGCGATGTAGCGACAGCAAGAAAGATTCCGCCTATCCATGCCCTGCTAATACCTGTCTTTTCAGCAATTATATCCCCATACTTTGATAACTTAAAACCAGCAAGAATGATTATAATTGCGCCTATTGAGAATTGAATCCAAACTTTTAGCATTTATAACTCATCCCCTAGCCCCTTCTCTTGACAGAGAAGGGGAACTCAGCTCACCCGTCATTTCTCTTTTCCCTCTCTTCTCAAGAGAGGGTTAGGGTGAGTTTTTTATTCTTCTTAATTTGTTTTAATAATTCTTTTACCTTCTGAGCTTCTGTTTTCTTGCAAACCAATACAACATCACCTGTATTTACGACAATTAAATCTGAAACCCCTATGGTGGTTATCGGACTCCCCTCCCCCATTAATATGCAATTCTTTGTATCAATGCCTACATGATCTCCTGCAACGATATTACCATCATCATCTTTTTTATAGACTTTCTCCAAAGCGAGCCATGATCCCACATCATTCCAGTCAAAGAGACCTTCTACAACGCTTACATTTTCCGCTCTCTCCATAACTCCACGATCGATTGATATTTTCTCCAGCTTTTCATACTCCTCTTTTATAACTTTATCCCTGAGTGGCGATGAAAGAGAATTTTCTATAACCTTTAGCGCATTATGAAGTTTAGGCATATATTCCTTAAACGCTTCTTCTATGCGCTTGGTTGTCCATACAAACATACCGCTATTCCAATAATACCCTCCTTTCTTAAAATACTTTCTTGCAGTTTTCAAATCAGGTTTTTCTCTGAATTCTTTTACTTTAAAAATACTTGGGCTCCCACTGCCAATCTCATCTCCTCTGTGAATATATCCGTAACCTGTTTCAGGATAGCTTGGTTTTATGCCTATTGTAACAAGACGCCCTTCTTTAGTCGCTTTAGAGGCAGCAGCTATTGTCTTTTTGAATTGCCTGATATCTTTTATGATATGATCAGCCGGCAGCACAACCGTAATGGAATCCTTGTCTCTTTTCTGAATAATTATATTAGCAAGCCCTATTGCTGCCGCAGTATTTCTGGCAAACGGCTCATTTATAATATTTTCTTTGGGGATATAGGAAACTTGTTTTTGTATTTCGCCTTCTAACCCAATTCGCGTGACTATAAAGATATTCTTTGGAGAAGTTAGTGCTTCTGCTCTTTTTACTGTTTCCTGAAGCATGGTATTTTTAGAACCTATCGACAATAACTGTTTAGGACTTTTTTCTCTACTCTTTGGCCAAAATCTCTCCCCGCTTCCACCCGCCATAATAACAACATTCAGCATAACCGTATCCCTCTTTTTTAATAACGCAAGAATATCATAAATTTTGTTTTAAATAAATAACGAATTATGGTAAGACCTCAATAAAGCACGTCATTCCTGCAGATTTTTAGCAGGAATCTATGTTTTGAAACGCTGGATTCCCGCGATCAGAAGTTTCACCAAGTCTTTCAGAGGTAAAAAAACTTCTTGATAATCGCGCGTATTCAGTGAGACAGCAAAAAAGGTCTCTGCCCCCTTTATTCCTATAAATTTATTGAGGTTTTAAGCAA
>JAGMBN010000040.1 GCA_023129655.1 bacterium
ACTATTCCGGGTGATATCAACTGGACATTACAAGAAGAAGTGGAAAGTCTTATTAAAAACGGTGGTACGAGAATTAAAAGATAAAAAAGGAATGAATTCTATGACAGACAAAACAGAAAAGCTTAAGATTTTAGAAGAAACAGGGGTTATCGCAATAATAAGAGCGGATAATCCGGACAAGCTTGTTGATACGGCAAGCGCTTTAAAGGAAGGGGGTATAAAATTTATTGAAGTAACTATGACCACGCCGGGGGCGTTAAAAGCCATAGAGAATATTTCAAAAAAAGTAAGCGGCATAGTAATAGGGGCTGGTTCGGTGTTGGATGCAGAGACTGCAAGAGCGGTCTTTTTAGCTGGTGGGGACTTTATTGTTACTCCCACCTTAAATAAAGAGGTTATTCTTTTATGCAATCGCTATTCAAAGATAGTTGTCCCCGGAGCTTTTACCCCGACAGAGATTATAACGGCCTGGGAGTGTGGAGCAGATATTGTTAAGGTTTTCCCGTCTTCTATAGGCGGATGCTCCTATATAAAGGCTGTAAAAGCTCCCTTGCCGCAGGTAAAACTTGCGGCTGTAGGTGGGGTGAATATTGACAATGCCGCCGATTTTATCCGCGCAGGCGCAAGTGTTGTGGGGGTTGGCGGCAGTTTGATTAAAAAAGAATATCTTAAGGATAATAATTTTAAAGAAATAACCTCTCTTAGCAGAAAATTTATAGATGCTTTACACATAGCCGGAGAAAGATGATGGACAAAAAATCATACAAACAAATAAAAGGAATTTTCCCAATTGCTCCAGCAACATTCACGGATCCGGGAGAATACGATTACGAAAGCTATAAACACGCCCTGCGCACATTTTTTAAAGCGGGCTGCGCCGGAGTAACCCTCTTTGGCATAGCGGGTGAATATTATAAACTTACTTATGAAGAAGAGGTTAAACTTATCGGAGTAACTATTGATGAATGTAAAGCGCATGGTGCGATATGTGTTATTTCAAACACACGACATTCCACTGAAGTTGCTGTTAAATGGGCCAAATTAATAGAAGATAATGGTGCTGACTGTATGATGGTGCTGCCGCCATTTTTTTTAAAGCCGGGCGAGCAAAATCTTTATGAGCATTTGAAGCAGGTAAGCAGTTCTGTAAAAATCCCGGTTATAATTCAATATGCGCCCGATCAAACCGGAGTTGCAATTGATCCTATGATTTTAAAAAAATTGAGTGAAGATGTGAAAAACATAAAATTCTACAAAATAGAATGTAAACCACCTGGTAACTATATAAGCACTTTGCTAAAACTTACTGAGAATAAGATCAAAATTTTCATCGGTAATGCGGGTTTTCAAATGATAGAAGGTTTTGACCGCGGCGGTGTTGGGGTAATGCCCGGTCCGTCCATGTTTGATTTGTATGTGCAGATTTACAACAACTATGTCAACGGCGATCGTCCAAAAGCAATAGAAATTCATAATTCACTTGTATATATGCTGAACCATATTCGGCAAAATGTTGAAATGATTATTACGTTCGAGAAAAAGATTCTCTGTCAACGCGGTATTATTGCAAGTGATTATTGCAGAAAGCCCTCATACGAAATAGATAAGATCTCGCTCAAAATTTTTGATGAGCTTTATGAAAAGATATGTCAATATTTTATATAAAGGATGCTATATACTAGGGTCAATAAGGTGAAAAAAGAGATAAGGCTGAGTATGATCAGGAAAAACGAACTACAGGTCGATTGTTCATTCCCTGGTGGGAATATTGTTGTGGAAAAGATACAAGACGATGAAATCTTCGTACATCGAAGTTTTACAAGTTGGGGACACTTTCACCACTGGTCCTTCCGCGTTCGTGGTGCAGAGGGACGCGAGCTTACCTTTCATTTTTCCGATGGAAACAAAATTGGTGTGCGAGGACCTGCAATCAGCAGAGATAGTGGTCGAACATGGAGGTGGCTTTGCCGGCTTTGCCGGCCAACTCGTTCTTTTGCGTACTCCTTTGCCGCTAACGAACATGATATACGTTTTAGCGTTGGCATGCAGTATCAGGAAAAGCATCTGACCAGCTTTCTCCAACAATTCAGTCATAACTCGCAACTCAGAGTGAAACAGCTCTGCGAAACAAATAAAAAACGACCCGTTGAACGTCTTCATCTTGGATGCATAGCTGAAGCCGCCGACTATCGTGTGTTACTTACGTGCAGGCATCATGCCGAAGAGGCAATGGCTAACTATGCTTTGGAAGGAATCATGGAGGTCATCCTCGGCAACTCCGATGCAGGCGAGTGGTTCGCTCGCCATGTCGAGTTTCTTCTTATTCCGTTTATGGACAAAGATGGAGTTGAGGCTAGCTTCCACGGGGAAGAGATAAACAAGCATAATTGTAATACCGGCTATGCAGGCAAGAATCCATACCCATCGGTGGCTGCGCTGCAGGCTTTTGTCCCTGACTGGTCTGCAGGTAAGCTTGTTTTCGCCTTGGACCTGCACGGTAGCGCACTCCATGGAGCCTTTCACGAAGTCCTCATGTCCCCGGAAAGACTACGTGACAAAGGCAACTGGCAACGGACAGAAGTTTACCTGAAAATTTTGGAATCCGTTCAATGCGGTCCCTTGGTCTTTAAATTAGATGATAGTCTGCGTTTTACCACTTGGGACGGTAGCGGTCGTGTGGGTCCCAACCTCGGTTCTTTCGCCACATGGGTACGGACACTTCCGAAAGTGCAGTTCGCATCGGTCATAGAGATCCCCTTTGCGAATGCTGGAGGCAATGAAGTTAATCAAAATACGACGAGGGCGTTCGGACGTGATCTCGCGAATGCCATGCATGTCTTTCTTCAGCGATTGACATCATAACATATTAACCGTAATTAGTGGAGAAGGAGATAATCTCTGGTAAGGAAAAACATAAAAGATGCAATGAAGTTTAAAAGAGTTTTTATGTTAATGATGTAGAAAAGCTGTTGCGAAAAGGAGGATTAATACGGCACAGCAGTGGAAACAAGGCAGAAATAAAAAATGGTAAGCTTTTTATCCCGGATAATATTACTATACCGTAAGTCGAAGATTATAGAGAAGAAATAAAGGAGAGAAATACTTATGATTAACAGTTTGAAATCAACCGCTAAATGGGATGCGAATTGGGTTTGGTATCCCAAGGCTCAGAAGACAGTAAATTTTCATTTTTTTGCCAGAAAGGTATTTAAAATTGATTCGCCAGTTGGAAAAGCCAATCTTCGTATTTCAGCTCATACTGATTACAAGTTGTATTTAAACGGTAGATTTCTCGGTCGCGGTCCCACACCGGGACACCCATGGAATCCATCCTATGATACATACAGTAATATTAAAAAATGCCTAAAAAAAGGGAATAATGTAATAGGAATTATCTGCCATAATTATGGTATTGGAATTCACTGGCAGCCGGTCGGGCCCGGGGGATTGATTGTTCAAGGTGAAATAGAAACAGAAAAAGGCACAAACACGATAATTTCTGATAAGACTTGGAAAGTAAAAGAAGGTAATTGCTGGTATTTAAACTCTCCCAGAATGATGTGGTCATGCGGTTTTACAGAGACATTTGATTTTAGGAGATGTGAAGAGAATTGGTTAGATGAGGATTTTGATGATTCTAATTGGGGAGAACCAGAAATTTTGGGAAAGCATCCAACAAAACCATGGATAGATTTAATTCCAAGAGAGATTCCTTTTTTAAAAGAAAACATAGAAAAGCCGTTATCTATAGAAAAAGGGGAGTTTAGAATCCATGGATTCCATGCTGTCAGTCTTGATGGAGTGATTCCCGAAGGTAAAAATTGTATAGGTTATGCCCAGACCTATTTTTATACAGAGAAAGAAACCGAAGTAATTCTTTGCATTACCTCTGATGATGCCTTTAAAGCATTTTTGAACAACAATTTGGTATTAGAACAGAATTATGATGAGAAATTCGCCAGAGTAGCAATATGGTATGCAAAAGATAATTATGAGCAGTTTCACTATGGTATGGGTTCAACACTAGGTATTGTTAAGAATAAGGTAATCTTAAAACAAGGTTGGAACAAGCTTCTAATAGCCATAGACCAGGGAGAAGGAGGTTGGGGATTTTCTCTTGCCTTTATGGATAGCGTATCTGAAAACTTAATTGATATTCTTTTTTCTAATGTAAAGGATATGAATAAAAGGGAATGGACATTGTCCGGACCATTTGAGAGTACTGGAATGAATGATAGTCTAAATAATATCTTAAATGATACTATTGAAAAACCTCTTTTGGAGGCTAAAGGAATAAAGGTTATTAACTATAATCCTTTTTGTTACAATAAAGTTACAGACTATGCCGGATTAATGCGATCTGAAGAAAGGGCAGATATTGCAAAGATATCCGTAGGCGATGAATTTACTATAAGCGAAGAGGAATTTTTTATAGTTGATTTTGGTCAGGTGAAAACAGGATACCCTTATCTGGAAGTAAAGTCCACTGAAGGAGCAGTTATTGATGTTGGTTATAATTCTGTCCTTTTAGATAATAAAAAGATTATGTTTCAAATGAATTGCATAAGATATGTTGACAGGATATATATAACCAGTGGCAGCCAAAAGTGGGAGAGATTCCAAAGAATAAGCGGTAGATATATCCATCTTTCCTGTAGAAAAGGCAAAAACATTAAAATTAAAGGGATAGGTATTAATTCGGTAGGTTATCCTGTTCGCGAAATAGGTAAATTTGCATCATCTGACAATCTATTAAATAAAATTTTTGAGGTTAGTGAACACACTTTAAAATTGCTTATGCAGTATAGTTTTCTAGATTGTATGATACGCGAGGAAGGTAATTGCAATGGTAATACTTTCAACTATATGTCTCGGGGAGCCGCTTATGCTTTTGGTGATTATAAACTGGCAAAAAGGGCATTTAGGTTAGTAATTCAAACCCAAGACAAAACCGGATGGTTCAATGGTCTTGGAGCCACTTCTCCCAATAGTCATTCAGATGCTCAACCTTTATATTGGATCATTTGGCTAAAGGATTTTTATTTTCTGTCGGGTGATATTTTATTTGTCAAAAAAGCATATGAAAAGATAACAGACTACCTCAGGTATCTTTCTAAAATGATCAATCTTCATGGATTGATTGACTGCAAAAACAGATGCTGGCTTGCCAGACAGGGCCATATCTGGTTCGGTGATACAGCTATATACGGAAACCATAATAATAGTGATTTTTACGAAGGCGAGATTTTGGGTCATAACATTCTCTATTATGCTGCTTTAAACTCAGTTGTTTTTCTGGCTGAAGAGTTAGGATTTAAGGATGATGCTCAATTTTATAAAAAAAGAGCCGACAGAGTAAAGAAGTCCTGTAATGAAAGGTTTTGGGATAGTAGTAAAAATCTTTATATTGACTGGAGAAAAGGCGATGAAATGGCTTCCACTGGTTCACAACCTATTCTTATTGCCGCCTTATATTTTGACATTTGTGATGAAGACAAAGCTGAAAAAGTTCTTAAATATCTTCTAGATTTAGGAGACTCAAAAGAAAAATTTGAGAATTATCAACTGGGCTTTGGATTTTATTATTATTATTTTGAAGTTCTATTCCGTTACGGAAAAGAAGACATAGCTTTAGATTTAATGAGGGCTTATTATGGAAGATGGTTGGAATTAGGGGGAACAACATTTGCAGAACATTTTCTATTAAGCCAGTATAAAAACAAAGACTGTCTGGAACAGGAATATGAAACAAGTCCTTTGGGAACAAGTGCTTATCCTCATTTCTATTCCAATATACTGGGTATAAAACCTCTTGAACCGGGTTTTAAGGAAGTTCTTTTTGAACCGCATCCTGGAGATTTAAAATCGGCAAAGGGTAAAGTTCATACACCACAGGGAGAGATTGACGTATCCTGGCAAGTGGATGACGACATTTTCAAGATGGAAATTAATCTGCCCCCAAAATGTCGGTATGAAGTAAAACTGCCAAAAAGATACAAAGATTCTCAGGTAAAAGTTAATGGTGAGTTACTTGATTTATTAAAAGGATAACATGCCTTACCAAACACCATTTATGGGTTTATGCTCTAACACGAACTATTTCTTTTAACTTTGCTTTTTTAGAAATTACGGCATTATACTAAACCTGTATCGTTAATTAAACAGGAATTAACATAGTAATAATACCCTTGTTTTTTATTCAAAAGGAGCTTATAATTGCCTTGGAAAATAAGCAGGATATAAAGAATGAAGAGAGATATAGAGAAAATATTGGAGGACTGGAGACGAGAGCAGCGCAGAAGGCCGTTACTTGTGCGTGGCGCCAGACAGGTAGGAAAATCTTACACTATAACCAAATTTGGACGTATGGCATTTGATGATATCATAGTTATCAATTTTGAACAAAATCCGGAATACATGGAATGCTTCTCAACTCTGAACACAACAGAAATAATTGAGAATATTTCTGTTCTTTGTAAAAAAGATGTCATAAGCGGAAAAACACTGCTTTTCCTGGATGAGATACAGGAATGTCCAAGAGCCATAACATCATTGAGGTATTTTTATGAACAGATGCCCCAACTTCATGTTATAGGCGCAGGGTCACTCATGGAGTTTGTGCTTTTATCTGAGAATTTTAAGATGCCTGTTGGTAGAATTCAGTATCTATACATGAAACCTCTTTCGTTTGGTGAATTCATGGATGCAACAGGAAATTATAGATTACGCAAGCTTCTTGGCACAGTCAAATGGGATAATACTCCACTCAAGACAGCTGTACATAAAAACCTTATCTCTCTTGTGAAAAAATATATGGTTCTGGGAGGTATGCCCTCTGTTGTTTCTGAATATCTTGATTCAGGCAGCTTAAACAAATGCCAGCGCATCCAAACCTCTATTATCCAGACTTATCGTGATGATTTTGGTAAATATGCAAGCAAAGTTAAACATAAGTATTTACAGAAGGTTTTTTATGCTGTGCCAAAAATGACAGGCAGGAAATTTAAATATTCGCATGTTGATCCTTTTATTCAATCACGAGACTTAAAGGAAGCGGTGGAAGTTTTGGAGCATGCAGGTGTACTCTATCGGGTAAAGAAGACAAGTGGTGAAGGACTTCCTCTTGAAGCTAATGCAAACGAGAAGCATTTTAAGGTAGTTTTTCTGGATGTTGGACTTATGCAGAATATTTGCGGACTTGACAGCGAAATCATACTTCTGGAAGATTTATTGAATATTAATGCAGGCGCATTGGCTGAGCAATTTGTGGCGCAAGAGCTTCTGGCATATCAGAACAGTTTTCAGCAGCCATCATTACATTACTGGAACCGCGAGGCTCGTAACAGCAGCGCTGAAATTGATTATCTTATTGCCTGTGGCGGTCTGCCTATTCCTGTGGAAGTTAAATCAGGAAAAACAGGCAGACTGCGGAGCATGCATCTATATCTGGAAAAATATAGAGGACAAGTTGGCGTAAGAATATCTCAACTACCCTTTTCCTGTAATCTTCCGATTATTTCAGTACCTATCTATGCGATAGAAAGAGTTCGGGGAATAATAAAAAACTGTCTTTTGTAGTTTTTTAATTATGCTATTTTGTCCTGCACCAATATAAAATCAATCAGCCTTTTATTGCTATCCACTTTAACTATTTGCGCCTTTACTGAATCTCCAAGGTGGAATCTTTTCTTTGTCCGTCTTCCTACAAGAGCAAACTGTTTTTCAGAGAACGTATAGTAGTCATTCTTTAATGCGCTGACATGAATAAGCCCTTCGGCAAGAGTATCATTAAGCTCAACAAATAAGCCATATGGCTGAACACCGGATATTACACCATCAAATATGTCTCCAACTTTATTTTTCATAAATTCAACTTGTTTCAACTTAATTGCTTCTCTTTCTATGTCAACGGCTATTTTCTCTCTTTCAGAAGCAATACCTGCAATCTCAGGAAGATTATCTATGCGATTTTTGAACTTGTTTTTAAGAATTCTGTGAACAATCAGATCAGGATAGCGTCTGATAGGGGAGGTAAAATGAGTATAGCACTTTAACGCAAGACCGAAGTGCCCGATATTCTTTGTGGAATATACTGCTTTTTGCATACATCTTAAAAGGATCTCACTAATAAGAGCATGATGCTTTTTCCCATTTGTTCTATGCAGAAACCTTTGTATATATTTTGGATCCTCAGATTTATTCTGATCAAATCTATAATCAAGCGTTTTTGCAAGCAATGCAAAGTCTTTTACTTTTAAGTCGTCGGGAGTTTCATGAATACGATAGATCATAGGGATTTTTTTCTTAGTAATGTATTCTGCTACACACTGATTTGCAAGAAGCATAAATTCCTCAATTAAAACATGGCTGGACAATCTCATCTTCTTTTGAATATCAAGAACTTTCCCATTTCCATCAAGCGATATCTTAACCTCGGGGACATCAAAGTCAATATATCCTCTATCCAATCTTTTTTTATCCAATATCCTGCTTAGTTCGTACATGGTTTTTATAGCTGATGATATTTCCGTGTATTTATTGTTGGAATAAATTAATTCTTCTGCAGATTCATATGATAGTCTTGCCTTACTTCTAATTACACTTTCAAAGATTCCGTATCCTTTAATATTGCCATGCTCATTTATTTTTATCATAACTGTTAAAGCTAATCTGTTTTCGTTAGGCTTTAAACTGCACAGATCCTCAGAAAGCTTGGGAGGTAGC
The DNA here is from genome assembly GCA_023129655.1 of bacterium. Classification (GTDB taxonomy): domain Bacteria; phylum JAHJDO01; class JAHJDO01; order JAHJDO01; family JAHJDO01; genus JAHJDO01. The sequence continues at coordinate 8,725 of JAGMBN010000040.1, forward strand.
ATTGGAATCACTCTATCTGGAAGATATATGCTTGTTCCTCTGGAAAGAGCCTGGCTGTCTATATGCTCATTCTTATTTACATAGTGGTCAACATCCGCTATATGAACGCCTAGTAAAAAGCCTCCATTCTCAGTTTTCTCAATAGATACCGCATCATCAAAATCCTTTGCATCTTCAGGGTCTATTGTAAAACATGTAAGTTCTGTTAGATTGCGGCGCTTTTTAATTTCGTCCTTAGAAATAAACGGATCAATCTTTTCGCATTCTTCTATTACTAGTTTAGAAAAATTTTGACGTATTTTGAATTCCTCTAAAATGCGCTTGATAGGATCAGTTATCTTTGGAGTGGTGCATCTATGAGATTTTTTATTGCGCACGTCGTATTTCATCAAGATTATTTACAATCTTTGCTTCTTGCTTTAGGTTTTTGAACCATTTCTCATATACTGCCTGCTTCTTTTTTTGCAGCAGAGTTTGTTTAATCTCTTCTTTCTGTGTGTTAAATTTTTCTTTATCAGCAGCTTTTTTCTCAATAAGTTCTATTACAAATATACCTTGTGACTCTGACACTTTTTTTATATCACCTTTTTCCAGAAGGAACGTTTCTGCTATGAGTTTAGGTGCATATCCTATGTCTTTTGTATACACTCCTCTTTCAAAAAACTCTGTTTGTTTAACCTCATAACCAAACTTTTTTGCCGGCTTTTCAATATTTTTTGCTGATTGAGATTTTTCGATGAACTCATCTGCTTTCTTCTCGGCAAGTTCCTCTGCTTTAAGAGCGGTTAACCTGCTGCGGACTTCGTTCTTTACCTCTTCCATCTGGTCAGGCATGTAAGACGGCTTTAGATCTATAAGTCTTAATATGCAAAATCCTTTGGCTGTTTTAACCGGGTCGCTTATATCATCTTTGTTAAGAGAAAATGCGATTTGGGAAAACTCGTGGGAATAGCCTATTTCTGAAATTTCTTCTTTTTCTGCGAAATACCCGGTCTGTTTTGATAAGAGATTCTCTTTCTTCAACACCTCTTTCCATTTATTTTCTTCAGATAGATCAATAGAGAGATCATATGCTCTTTCTTCATCTTCAATAAGAACATATTCTATATTAATTCTGTCAGGCTGCTTGAATTCCTTTTTATTCTTAGAAAAATACTCAATAATATCCTCATCATCCAATGATATCTGAGTTTTGAATTCATCTATATTGAAGCATATATACCTGATTTTTACTTTTTCGTTTTTTACCATAAATTCGTCTAAAATTTTCTTGTCGCTTATTATAACTGGACCAGTGATTCTTTTCCAAAGATGCTCAAGCGCAAGAGAGTTTCTTGTTCCATTTTCAATTCTTTGCCACTGAGAAGCAGGGATGCCGTTTACATACTGTTCAAACTTTGCCTTATCAAACCCACCTTTCTTGTTTTTAAATACTGGATCCTGTTTTATCCTGTCTATGATCTCTTTATCTGAGATTTTTATGC
>JAGMBN010000041.1 GCA_023129655.1 bacterium
TGCTATCGCAGGTATTTCTGATATTTATGTAGGGGAAACTATTACAACTAACCCTGATGTTGAACCGCTTCCTGCCATTCGGGTTGATCCGCCTGCGCTTGCAATGGATTTTATGGTTAATAATTCTCCTTTTGCAGGACGAGAGGGGAAGTTGTTAACAAGCCGCAATATTCGGGAACGTCTTTTAAAAGAGCTGGAGACCAATGTTGGATTGTCTGTTGAAATGACTAATAATACAGATACATTCAAGGTTTATGGTCGTGGCGAAATGCACCTTTCGGTTGTAATTGAAAGTATGCGTAGAGAAGGTTTTGAGCTTCAGGTTTCTCAACCACAGGTGGTTTTACAGGAAATTGACGGCGTTTCTTCCGAGCCGATTGAGTCAGTGGTAGTGAATGTACCTGAAAGTGTGGCTGGGAAAATCATTGAGATGTTGTCCTCTCGAAAAGGGAAGATGGAAAATATGTCAAATGAAAATGGTAATACGATTATGGAATTTAAAATTCCGACACGAGGACTGCTCGGCTTCCGTTCAACCTTTGTTACTTTAACGAAAGGCGAGGGGACTTTGTATCACTCTTTTAGTCATTTTGCTCCTCATTGCGGAAAGATTGAAAAGCGTACGGTCGGATCACTGATTTCAGGAGCGACCGGAACAGCAACTGCTTATTCATTATGGAATCTTCAAAATCGCGGCCCTATCTTTATTCATCCGGTAACAGAGGTGTACGAAGGTATGATTATCGGAGAGCATAATCAGGGGACTGATCTGGTGGTCAATCCTATTAAGGGTAAAAATCTTACAAATATTCGCGCTGCTGGTGCTGATGATGCAATTAATCTGACTCCACCGGTAGAGGTTGAGCTTGAAAAGGCTCTTGAATATATTGCTGATGATGAATATGTGGAAATAACCCCTAAGAACATCCGCTTGCGTAAAAAACATTTAACAGAGAACGACAGAAAGCGCCAAAAGAGAGCAGCATTATCTCTAAAGAAAGTGTCTTAAGAATTCTCTTTTTTTGTTCACTTCATCTTCGAAAACTGAGAGAATCCTATTGCTATCACGATGAGGGGTATAATTAGCGTACCTATATTCCATATTCCCGTTGCAAGCAAAACAATTTGGCCTAAAGCAAATGAAGCGGTATAAAGAACTATACCCCACTTCTTCATCATCCACAAACCTACCATACATACAAGACCAATTACGTAGCTGAAAGCAAGATAAGGTGGATACCAATTACCTGTCGGTCTAACGATGGCAGAAAATATCCTTGGAATTCTCAAAACTACTCCTATTAGTAAAATAATACAAAGAATGGTAATTATACTCGGTCTTTTCTTTTCCATTTTATCACCTCCTATTTAGCATTTAGCGATTTCGCACAATTCGTTGAAATACATAAAAACTATTTATAGTATAGCAAAATTGAGTTATCATGCAATAAATGAATAAGAAATTTGCAAATATTGTGTTTCCAATAGCGGTTGATAAGGAATTTCAGTATGAAATACCTGAGAGTATTGGATATAGGATTGAGATTGGTATGCGAGTGTCTGTGCCGTTTGGCAGGCGGAAGGGTATTGGATATGTTGTAAGCTTGACGGATAAACCTGTTTATAAGAATCTAAAAACTGTAAGCAAGTTGCTGGATAATTTTGCAGTGTTTGATGAAAAGATGCTTGAGTTCACAAAGTGGATAAGCAGGTATTATTTTTGCAGTTGGGGAATGGTACTTGAAGCGGCATTGCCGCCGGATATGAAAAAAGAAGCCATTTCACGTAAAAAGCAGAGAATTGTGTCTATCGCAAAAACTCAAAAGAAAACCTGTTCCGATATTGATTCCAAAAAGATAGGGTCAGCTAAACAGATAAAAGTCCTGAAGACATTATTATCTACTAAAGGGCTTTGTATGGAATGTAAGGCGTTATGTAATATCGCAGGTGTAACAGAAGCTGTTGTAAAATCATTGAAGAAGAATGGATATATTGTTCTGAACCACGAGATCCTTTACAGAGACCCTTTTGCTAAAGAGATTGTTATAAACACCCAGCATCTTTCTCTAACCAGCGAGCAAGGTAGAGTTTTTAACAGAGTAATAAGTTCTATTAAAAAAGGTGGGTTCAATACCTTTTTGCTGCATGGCATTACAGGCAGTGGAAAAACAGAGATTTATCTTCAGGCAATTGATTTCTGCATAAAAAACAAAAAACAGGCAATTGTCCTTGTTCCTGAAATATCTTTAGCTTCACAAATCATTCAAATATTCAAATCGCGCTTTGGAGACAGAGTTGCCATATTACATAGCCGCTTGTCCAAAGGGGAAAGATACGATGAATGGGAGAAAATCAAAAGTGGAAAAGTAGATATTGCTGTTGGCGCAAGGTCAGCTATATTTGCGCCGTTTGCCAGTCTCGGGCTGATAATAGTGGATGAATCACATGAGCCTGCATATAAACAAGGAGAGACACCCAGATATAATGGCAGGGATGTGGCTGTAATGCGTGGGAAGCTCGCTAATATAACGGTTCTGCTTGGAACAGCCACTCCTTCCCTTGAGACGTATTATAATATAGAAGTAGGGAAGTATGAGCTTATTGAGTTAAATGAGCGGATAGATAAAAGAAAGCTTCCTGATGTCAGGATTGTTGATATGCAGGATCGCAGTGTCAGGATTCCTGAGTCTCAGGTTTTCTCCAAGCCATTATTACAGGCTATTAAGGATAAACTTTCAAAGAAAGAGCAAATAATATTATTTTTAAACAGGCGTGGGTTTTCAACATTCATTATGTGCTATAAATGTGGCTATGTTGCAAGATGTCCGGAGTGTAATGTGTCGCTGGTTTATCATTCGCAACAGGACAAGGTACGATGTCATTATTGCAATTTTGAGGATAAACCTCCAAATATATGCCCTGAGTGCCAGGCCTTTTATGTGAAATACGGAGGATATGGAACAGAGAAGATAGAGGGAGAAATATCAAACTTGTTTCCTCATGCGAAGTATCAAAGAATGGATACGGATACTACAACCAGAAAGAATTCTCATCATGGAATATTAAATGGATTCAGACATCATGAATTTGACATACTTATAGGAACCCAGATGATAGCAAAGGGACTGGATTTTCCAAAAGTTACATTGGTTGGCGTTATTTCCGCAGATACAAGTCTTTTTTTTCCAGACTTCCGCTCAGGAGAGAGAACATTCCAGCTTTTAACGCAGATTGCAGGCCGTTCAGGCAGAGGTCCAGTTCCTGGTGAGGTTATTGTTCAGACTTATAATCCGAAGCATTACAGTATTATTGCTTCAAGCGCCTATAATTATAATGATTTCTATGAAAGAGAAATTCTCTTCAGGAAAAGTCTTAACTACCCACCTTTTAGACACATAGTTCTCATAACTGTCAAAGGACATGATAATGCAAAAGTTATAAGAGTGTCTAATGGTTTGGCTTTTTTGCTGCAGAAAGAATTGAAAGGTCAGGATTGTCAGCTTCTTGGTCCTGCTCCGGCTCCTATGGCAAAAATAAAGAATCAGTATCGCTGGCATATTCTTATAAAGCATAAGATGCCGGGAAAAATAAACACGTTTATTGAGAGATGTATGAAGGGATTAAAGCACAGCAAATTACAAATGGGCAAAACTAACATAATAGTGGATATTGACCCGATGAATACGCTATAATAATGACAATGAGAACACTCTTATATGACTGGCATGTTGCTAATAAAGCAAGAATGGTTGAATTTGGCGGATGGAAAATGCCTATCTATTATACTACTGTTTCAGATGAACACAATTGTGTCAGGAAAGATGTCGGACTTTTTGACCTTTGCCATATGGGCCAAATTAGGGTCTCAGGAGATAACGCATTAGAATTCTTGCAGCAGGTAACAACTAACAATATTTCTAAAATTGCGCCCGGACAGGTTCAATATTCTCTGGTCTGTAATGATTCTGGCGGTGTTATTGATGATGTTCTTGTGTATAGGAAGAGTGATAGTTATCTTGTTATAGTAAATGCGTCTAATACTCAGACGGATTTTGAGTGGTTTAATGCGCATAAAATGCATGATGTAGAGATTAGTAATGTATCAAATGATATTTTAATGTTAGCAGTACAGGGTCCAAATGCTGAAAAGTGTCTTCAGAAGATCGCTAATATAGATTTGAAAGAGATAGGGTACTATTATTTCAAAATGGGGGAGATAAACGGGACGAAGTCTCTGATATCACGAACAGGTTATACAGGTGAAGATGGGTTTGAAATATATGCAGAATGCGACACGAAGATCTGGGAAGCTATACTTGATGCAGGAAGAGAATACGCAATTAAACCAATAGGGCTTGGAGCGCGAGACACTTTGCGCTTGGAAGCAGCAATGTCGCTTTATGGACATGAATTGGATACGGATATAAATCCATTGGAAGCAGGGTTAGGACGTTTTGTTGATTTGGATAAAAAAGAGTTCATAGGAAAGGATGCGATTGAAAGGATAAAGGATAAAGGAATAAGGGAAAAACTGGCTGCATTTCGTATGCTGGATAGAGGCATACCAAGGCATGGATATCAAATAGTTAAGAATGGTAAAATAGTTGGAGAGGTAACAAGCGGCGCAATGTCTCCAACCTTAAAAGAGCCGATAGGATTGGGGTATGTGGAGAAAGAGTATGCGAATTTAAACACAAAGATAGATATTGTTGTAAGGGATAAAAATTATAGAGCAGTTATTGTGAAGAAACCGTTTTACAAAAGAAAGGGACAGCAATGGAAATAGAGAAAAAGGGATTTAAATTTGCAGAAACACATGAATGGATTAATGTCTCAGGAAATATTGGCAGAGTAGGGCTCTCGGAGTATGCAGTAAAAGAGTTAAACGAGGTAGTTTTTATTGAACTCCCTGAAGTTGGGGCGCAAGTTAATCAAGGGAAACCATTTGGAACAGTTGAATCTGTTAAAGCGGTTTTTGATTTGAATTCACCGGCAACAGGAAAGGTTGTAACTGTAAACCAATTAATAAAAGATAGCCCTGAAAAGGTTATTTCAAATCCATATAAAGAAGGATGGATGGTAGAAATAGAATTATCCGATATTTCTGAGCTCAATTCATTAATGGATTATAAAGAATACAATGGTATACATACCTAATACTTCCAGAGATAAAGAAGAAATGTTAGAAGCTATAGGATGTAAATCTATAGATGATTTATTTAGCAAAATAGATCAGAGGGTTAAGTTAAAGGGTAAATTAAAATTGCCGAAACCCCTGTCTGAAATGGAAGTTGCAGTCCTTATAAAAGAGATAGGGGAGAAAAATGCTAGTTTAAAAGATTATATATCGTTTCTTGGTGGGGGAGCGTATGAACATTTTATTCCGAGTGTTGTAAAGCATATTATAGGAAGGTCAGAGTTTTATACTGCTTATACTCCATATCAGGCTGAAGCAAGTCAGGGGACATTGCAGGCAATATATGAATATCAGTCTTTTATATGTGAACTTACTGGAATGGATGTTTCAAATGCGTCCATGTATGATGGAGCATCAGCAGTGTCTGAAGCAGCTTTTATGGCATCAAGAATTACCGGTCTAAAGAAGATTATTGTCTCTGAAACAGTTCATCCACATTATCGCCAGGTTTTGAAGACATATACGCGAGCAGCAGGGTTAGAGTTGTATGAATTGCAGTCTAAAGAGGGAATAGTGGATATAGATATGCTCAAGGAATTAATGGATGATAATACAGCGTGTGTAATAATTCAGAATCCAAACTTTTTTGGATGTATTGAAAATGCGGATGCTATTGAACATATTGTCCATTCTAAGAAATCGTTACTTATTGTATGTGTTGATCCTATATCTCTTGGTATTTTGACTCCACCTGGAGAATATGGAGCAGATATTGTTGTTGGGGAAGGGCAGTCTCTTGGTAATAGCCTTGCTTTTGGCGGTCCTTATTTAGGGCTTTTTTCCTGCAGGAAGGATTTTCTTCGGCAGCTGCCTGGAAGAATCGCAGGAAAAACAAAGGATAAAAATGGAAAGACCGGATATGTTCTAACTCTGCAAACACGTGAACAGCATATAAGAAGAGCAAGAGCAACCTCAAATATCTGTTCCAATCAGGCTTTAAATGCTCTTGCTTGTACTGTATATCTTTCATGTATGGGGAAACAGGGCATTATGGATGTAGGTAATTTATGTTTGCAGAAAGCTCATTATGCTCAAAAACAGATTGAGAAGATGGATGGATACGAGCTGAAATTCAAGCAGCCATTCTTTAAGGAATTTCTTATACAATGTCCCATAGATCCTGAAGAAATTAATAAGAGATTATTAAAGCACAAGATAATTGGCGGTCTCTCACTTGATAAGTTTTATCCAAAGTTAAAAGATTGTATGCTTATGTGTATAACCGAGATGAGAACAAAAGAACAGATTGACAGATTTGTTGATGTAGTTGCCAAGATTTGAGTTACCAATAAAGAAGGGCAAGAAGTGTTATCATAGCAACTGTTGCCAGGATAGCCCAAATATCCCATCCTTTAATTTTGTACTTTGCTTTCGTATACTTCCAACCGTCTTTTATATCTTTTAACATTTCAGGTTAGTATCCTTTTTACTTCATCTATAAGCTTTTTGTTCTTTCGATAATTTCTATTTTATCCATCATTGTCCATAATATGCATTTCTGCCATGTTTTCTTAGATAGTGTTTGTCCAGAAGTGTTTGTTTTATTCGTGTTATATTTGGATTGAGAGCACTGGTAAAAAGAGCAGTTTTTGCAATCTCTTCCAGGGCTACTGCATTCTTAACGGCACCGTCTATGTTCTTTCCCCAGATAAACGGGCCATGTGAAGCTACCAGAACTGCCTGCATTTTCTTAGGATCTATCTTTTTCTCCAAAAATATTCTGACTATCAAATTTCCTGTTTCAGTTTCGTAATCTTTTTTAATATGTTCATCAGAAATCATATCAGTAACTGGTATCTCTCCATAGAACTGGTCAGCATGCGTTGTCCCAAGGCAGGGTATGTTTTTCCTCGCTTGGGCAAAGATTGTTGAATAACAGGAATGATTATGCACAACAGCACCAATTGATAGGAATTTATTGTATAGAACTAGATGTGTTTTTGTATCAGAAGAAGGATTATAATTACCTTCAACAATATTTCCCTTTATATCAATCAATACCATATACTCTGGTTTTAAGTCCTCATAAGGAACCCCACTTGGTTTTATAGCAATAACCTGTTTTTCTCTATCAATAGCGCTTACATTCCCCCATGTATAGAGAACAAGTCCCCTCTTATAAATCTCCATATTTGCGAGATAAACTTGTTTTTTTAGTTCTTTAAACATTTTCCTTGATTTCCAGCAACTTTTTCATAACGTGATATAGATTCTCTTTGTATTCTTTTGTTCCAAAACTATCATACAAATCTTTATAAAGTTTGTACAGCTTCTTATAGATTAGATGATTTTTCTTATCAGGAGAGTATATTTTCTTTTTAGCGCTACACATATTCTTTTGAGCATTTTCAACTTTAGAATAAGCTCCTCCAATAACAGCGCCAAATATTGTCCCACCAAGTGCACAGGTTTCCTGAGATTTGGCTATTAACATAGGCTTCCCAATTACATCCGCATATATCTGCATAAACATGTGGTTTTTTGACGCTATGCCTCCACAATTGATCACTTTTGAAATCCTGAGGCCATATTCTTCTATTCTTTCAATAATCCTCAAAGCACCAAAAGCAGTAGCTTCTATAAGTGCTCTATATATTTCCCATCGCGTGGTTTGAAGAGTCTGACCTATAAGTAGTCCTGTAAGTTCTGCATCAACAAGTATTGTCCTATTTCCATTGTTCCAGTCAAGTGCCAGAAGACCACTCTGACCTGGTTTCGCTCGAGAACCTTGTCTGGTTAATTTGTCATGGTATTTTGAATCTTCTTCACACATCTTGGTCACAAACCAATTCAGGATATCTCCAACAGCAGATTGGCCGGCTTCTATGCCCATGCAATCCGGCAGCACTGACCCACCAACAATCCCACACACACCCGGAATATCATCTATTCTCTGTCCCTTATGTGAGACCATTATGTCACATGATGAGGTTCCTATTATTTTGACAAGAGTATTTCTACCAATGCCTGCGCCAACTGCTCCCATATGCGCATCAAATGCGCCTACTGCAACAGGAATTCTACTGGAAAGTCCGAATTTTTTTGTATATTCCTCAGATAAATCTCCTGCTTTTGTGTTTGAAGCATACGCTTTCTCATACAGTCTTGCGCGCAAATCTGCCATTTGAGGGTGAAGCTTCGAGAGAAACTCTTTATCAGGTAATCCTTTCCACTCATTATTATACATCGCCTTGTGTCCTGCAGCACATATGCATCTTTTAATTTTAGTCACATCTGTAATTCCACAGATATATGCAGGCATAAAGTCAGCAAGCTCCACCCATGAATAAGCAGCATTAAATACTCTCTTATCAATATTCAGACAATGCCATATTTTTGAAAAAAACCATTCAGAGGAATATGTTCCGCCACATTTTCTGAGATATTGAGGTCTTATACATTCTGCTATCCTAGTTATTTTCTGAGCTTCTTCCAGAGAGGAATGATCCTTCCAAAGCCATGCCTGAGCATTTAAATTATTCTTAAATTCTGGAACCAATGCTAGGGGAACAAGTTCCTTTGTAACAGGTATAGGTGTAGATCCTGTAGTGTCTATTCCTATTCCTATAATCTTAGCTTGAGAGAAATTCTTAATCTTTTTTGCTTGTTTGAGAAGCTTTGCAACCACATATTCAAACCCTTCTATGTAGTCCAAAGGGCTTTGTCTTGCGACATTTGGATCTACTTTATCCAACAGAATACCATTTTCTCCTCTCCTGTAATTAAAAACAGCCGATGCAATGTTCCTGCCATTAGCTGTATTTATTAGTATGGCACGGACAGAATTTGTCCCATAATCAATACCTATTGCAAACTTATTTTTCATGAGCTAATTCCTTTATTTAGGAAGAAATACAATAACAACTGCTCAAGAAATGTCAAATTATTTTTTATTTAAAGCGTTTATTTTTTTGACAAATGCTTGATTGTTTAACCTCTATAGAATATATTAATAACAGTGAAAAATTTTAGAGAAAATCTGTATATTCTTACAATGCTGAAAATAACTTTTTTTTCTCATTATGGAGAGAGGCTTAAAAATATACAATATTTGAAAGGGGTTGAATGAAACATGGTTAATAACAATAAAGAAATACAGGAACATATATCAGAATATTCGGATAACATTGATTATTCAAAGAACATTGTTTCAATAATTCTTGCGGCAGGTCATGGGAAAAGGCTTAAAACGGAATCGCAGAAAGTATTACACAAGGTATGGGGAATTCCTTCCGTAAAAAGAATAGCAGAATCCGCTAAGCAAGGTCTTGCATGCGAAAATCAAATCATTCTTGTTGGTCATAAGGCTATTGAAGCAATTGATACAATAGGCAGGAGCAAAAACACGGTTTTTGTTTATCAGGCTGAACAAAAAGGAACAGGTCATGCCGTAAAAACAGCTCTTGACGCAATTGGAAACAAGTTTAAAGGCAGTGTGTTTATATTCCCCGGAGATATGTGTCTTATGGACAAAGACACAATCAGAAGATTCGGCAAATGCTTTGAGTCCCTAAACTCAGATATGATGCTTGCTACCGGCATTTATAAAGGTCCTCCTGAGCTAAATTACTATGGCAGAATATTAAGCAAAAATCATA
>JAGMBN010000042.1 GCA_023129655.1 bacterium
CAGGGGCAAGCCCTGCCCCTACATCGGTTTTTGCAAGGTTTAGGATCCTATACAGATATCCATAAAAATATTCCATAAAAACGAAATTCTTTTTACGGATATTGATACCTTCAGGATATTGTATTTTATTGTCTATAACAGGTAGGCTACCTGTCTCAGCAATGACTTTGGTGTATATAAAATGCTGAGCGGATTCGTTAGAAAAAGGGATAAAACCATAAGCCTCTGCTCTGTGGTCTAGTATCTGAAATCTTATAAATACAGAGATTAGATATATGAAGAATAAGGCAAAAAATATTACATATTTTCGAGACATATATTTAAAAATGCAAAATCAAAATATCTAAACTCTAAACAAATCTAAAATTCTAATTTCCAAAATCCTAAACATTGTTTTGAACATTTGCATTTTGATAATTTGATATTGTTTAGGATTTCGTGCTTCGCCCCGAACCGAGATTCTCTGGTTCAGGGCTTCGTGCTTAGAATTTAGACCTCCACCTGATTCATGGTTTCCATAAACTTTCTATTTGTTTTGGTCTTTCTTAATTTCTCTATCAAGAATTCCATTCTTTTTGTTACATCCATTGAGATCAACACCTTGCGCAATAACCAAATTTTGCGCAGGTCTTTTTGATCTATTAACAGATCTTCTTTTCTGGTTCCTGAACGTTCAATATCAATAGCAGGAAAAACCCTCTTGTCCACAAGCCGACGGTCAAGATGGATTTCCATATTGCCTGTTGCCTTAAATTCCTCAAAGATCACATCATCCATCCTGCTGCCTGTATCAATCAGCGCTGTTGCTACTATCGAAAGGCTTCCTTCTTCTTCTATCTTTCTGGCAGCGGCAAAAAATCGCTTTGGCTTATGAAGAGCGTTGGAATCTACACCTCCTGAAAGAATTTTCCCACTGTGTGGCACCAGCACATTATAAGCTCTGGCAAGTCTTGTAATACTGTCAAGCAATATAATTACATCTTTTTTGGACTCAACTAATCTTTTTGCTTTTTCAATTACCATTTCAGCAACCTGCACATGACGTTCCGGAGGTTCATCAAAAGTAGAACTTATTACTTCTCCATTAACAGAACGCTCCATGTCTGTAACCTCTTCAGGCCGTTCATCTATTAACAATACTATTAAAGTCACTTCAGGATGATTCCTTGAGATACTATTCGCTATTTTCTTAAGAAGTACAGTCTTCCCTGCTCTTGGAGGAGATACTATTAATCCTCTTTGTCCCTTTCCTATAGGAACCAGAAGATCCATTACTCGCATAGATATTTCATCAGGATCTGTCTCAAGTACAATCCTTGGTTGTGGAAAAATTGGCGTAAGACGATCAAATTTAATCTGTCTTCTCGCAATCTCCGGATCTTCAAAATTTACTTTTTCTATTTTAAGTAAGGCAAAATATTTTTCGCCTTCCTTTGGCGACCTGATCTCTCCTAGAACCACATCGCCTGTACGAAGGCTAAAACGGCGTATTTGCGATGGAGAGATATAAATATCATCAGGACATGGAAGATAGTTGTAGTCTGAGGACCGCAAGAATCCAAATCCTTCATTTAATACCTCAAGAACCCCCTCTCCATAAATATGTCCATCTCTTTTTGCATGTTCTCTAATAATTTTTAAAACCAGTTCCTGTTTAGGGAGGCTACTGTTATCTTTAATTTTAAGTTCTTCGGCTATTCCATGAATTTTATCAATATCCATCTTTTTAAGTTCTATAACATTCAAACGTTTATTCATATGCATAACTCCTTCCATATTTTTTTGACTTGTCTTTCTGTTTCTTTTAATCCGTTATTGTTATCAATTACAAAATCGGCAAATTTCTCCTTTTCTTTTATTGACAGCTGCGCATTTATTCTTCTGCAGGCTTCTTCTTTGGTTAAAGATGATCTTGCTATCTGATTCTCCATACTTACAGAAACGACTATTAACTTATCAACAAGCGAGATAGCTTCTGCTTCTACAATAAGAGGAGCGTTAACAATAATTATGTTTCCCTCGTCATTGCGAGGCGTAGCCGAAGCAATCTCTTCCTTTATGATCCTGATAATTTCCGGGTGCGTTATACGATTAAGACTCTCAAGCTTCTTTCTATCCTTAAAAACAATATCTGCTAACCTTTTTTTATCAATCCCTCCAGAGTTATTAAGAATATCCTTTCCAAAGAAGCCAACTATTTTTGTGGAAATATTATCTCCACTAATCTCAGCATTTATTAAGTCATTTGCAATTTTGTCCGCATCTATTATCTCTGCGCCAAGCTTCTTAAACATTACAGCTACTGTATCTTTCCCAGAAGCAATACCGCCGGTTAGACCAACTATTATTGACATAATTTCTAATTATTAATTTTAAATTTTCAATGAATTTCTAATTTCAAAATTGCTTAATTATTTTTCTCAATCTCTATTCTGTCATTGCGAACGAAGTGAAGCAATCTCAGAGATTGCCACGTCGCTACGCTCCTCGCAATGACTGGAAGCTACAATCAAAAATTAAAGCATTAATAATTAATAATTGCTTAGAAATTTAAAATTAGAAATTAGAAATTTCCCTTACTATTTTTACGTCAAAATCAGCTTATTGAAATTTAATTCCGCAAAGAGCATATTAACTTGTTTCTTATTAAAATCCCCTATTTCGCAATCCTCCCAGCATATTTTGATAGGAACATCTGCTTTCAGACAAACCAATCTTTTACTTAATTCTGCCTGCTGAGAGAATTGATTCAAATTTTTCCTAATCTTTTCGCTTGGTATTTTATCTATATTTTTCAAAACTCCCTTTAGGTCACCGAACTGTTTAACCAGTTTTGATGCTGTTTTTTCTCCAATCCCCGGAACTCCGGGAATATTATCAGAGCTGTCCCCTCCAAGAGCTGCAATGTCAACAAGTTTTGCAGGCTCAACACCATATTTTTCACGAACTCTGTTTTTATCAAAAACAGCGTCTTTCTTGGAAGAACGTATTACTCGGATATTGTCAGTTACAATCTGCAGAAGATCTTTATCAGGGCTCATAACAAATACATCAAATCCCTTTTCTTCTCCCTCTTTGGCAATGGTAGCAAGAATATCATCTGCTTCATATCCTCCCAGTTCAAAGATAGGGATATTAAAAGCGCGGATAACCTCCTTGAGTATTGGAAACTGGATAATCAGTTCATCCGGCGTTTTAGAACGATTCGCTTTATAAGAAGCAAATTCTTTATGTCTGAAAGTAGGCTCCGGCAGATCAAAAACTATCCCAATATAATCCGGTTTCTTCATACGCAATATTTTTATGAGCGAAACAGTAAATCCATATACAGCATTTGTGGGCAGCCCTTCCTTCGTCTCTAAATCCTTTATAGCGTAAAAAGACCTGTAAGCATACGAATTACCGTCTATAAGATATAATGATTTTTTTTGACTCATTAGCTAGTATATCAGGGCAGGGGCAAGCCCTACCCCTACAATGTGGAAATCGGGAAATGTAGAGGCGAGGCTTGCCCCTGCCCGTTCCCAGATTAAATTTTTAGACATTTGGATTTTGTTATTTAACATTTAGTTACAATAAAAAAATTAAAGAATTAATAATTGACTGAAAATTAGAAATTAAGAATTAAAAATTTTCTTTATAGTCTGTCTTGCGACGCAGTCCGCGCATTCCCACTGGCATCCAATATATTCACTGTTATAAATATCAAAAGCTTCTTTTTGTCCTTGCTCTTTACCTTGGTTTGAAACAATTTACCAAGCAGAGGAATATCTGAAAGAAAAGGCACCTTATATACAGTTTTTCCAGCTGTGTCTTCCATAAACCCACCAAGAACAACTGTATCGCCGTCATGAATAGTTACGTATGTCTCTATATCCTTGCTGTAAAAATCAGGTCTAGCAATAGTGGTACTCGTTGTTCCCACTGTAGAAATTGTATAGTTAGTCCAATCGTCAACATTACTGATCACAGGCTGTAGAAATAATGTAACACAATTCGTGGCTTCATTTACCTGCGGAGTAACATTTAATATCATGCCAACGTCCTTCTCCGTGAATGTATAATCGTAATTTGTAGTAGTTACTCCACCCGTAGATGTTGTACTACTGCTTGATACAGTATCCACATAATTTATTGTAGTAATAAACTTGACGATTCCAGGCTTATTATTAAGAACTGTCAGTTTTGGAGCTGAAAGAGTATTGGTATCTGTTCTACTTTGGATTGCTCTCAGATAATTTGTGAACTGTATTTCATTTAAGACAGCTGCATATGTAAAAGCGGCGCCAGTAGACGCGAGCCCTGTAATACCTGAAACGAGCGATCCTGTGATGGTATGTGTTTCATGCGATCCACCAGTCGTATATTGCTCATCTTCTGTAATAGCACCTGCTGCATTTTTTACCTCTGTTGAGCCATGCTTTCCACCCAGCTCCGAGTATTTTGAGATACCTGTAAATCCTATACCTATCTCTTCTCCTTCTGTTAATCTCACATACACATATCTTGCTTCTATGGAGACCTGAACGGGCGTTCTGAGCTCAGCTAATATCTTCTCTGTTTTGTCCAGATTCTCAGGGGTATTTTTAACAAAAAGCTTATTGAGCTCGCTCTGCACAGTGATACTGGCTCCTGTCGGCTGAGGAACCAGTGTCTCTAAAAGCTCTTTTACACTTTCGCCGCTCACTTGTGCAGTATCTTCACTGTCTCCTGCCGCGCCTAATCCGGTTGCTTGATCCTCAGCCGTAGTCTTGAAACCTGACTCTTCTAAACGTTTTATATTCATTGAAGATCCATACTCCAAGGAGTAAACTCTTGTTTCCAGGTCCTCAAGAGGCTGAGTCAGAATCCTGTTCTTAGTAGACACCCATATGTACTCCTTTGCAAACTTATAATCCAAGCCTTTAGGCCTTAGTATTGCTTCAAGCACACTTAAGAGAGTCATATTCTGCAGGAAGCATGTTACCTTTGTATTTACAGGGCCTGCTGCTACCGCAGGCGCCGTCTCCCCACCCCAGCCTTCAGCGCCTTCTGCTGCAGGAGCCGCTGGAGCCACCGCTCCGCCAGAGAATATCGCTTCATCAACTACAATATTAATGCCTGTTTGCTTTATTAAGAAAAGCACTACATCTCTCAAATCCGTGCCCGTGTACTTTACAAGCGGCACTTTAATACTGGATGCTCTATTTCTTAATTCTCTAGCTGCGTCTGCTTTTTCTTTCTCGCGTTCTAATTCCTTTAACCTTTTTGCTTCTGCCGGTGGCAATTGCGCTTTAGTAACCTCTAACATCCATTCATCAGAAATAGTCCGAAGTTTCTTTCTGCTGAGCTTTTCTTCCTTAACGGTCTTCTCTGTCCTGACCTTTGATATTAGAAACTCTATCCTTCTGCGAATGTTTTCGTCTAAAACATCAGGAAGAACTCCTTCAAGTATTTTAATTGCTTCATCATACTCTCCCACGTCTGCTTCTATCTTAGCGTCTGTAATTTTATCCTGTATATCCTTTTTTCTTAGTCTCTCTTTTCTGGCTATTTCTTTTTTTGCAACCTTTGCCTGCCGAGCAGACTTTCTTTCATTCTGCTCTTTAAGCAACTCCTCTGAAGCCTCTAAGTATTCCTTTGCCTCTTCATGCGCAGAATCAAGGGCAAGAACCGCCTTAAATTCTCCTATTGCAGCAAAATATTCGTCATCACGGTATAGCTTTTTGCCACTCCTGTAATGTGTTTCTATCTTATTCTCTAACTCCTCTTTTTCTTTCTGTCTGCGCTCTTCTATCTTCTTTTTCTGAAGCGCCATCAAACCTGCCTCTTTTTTTGTGTCTTCTTCCGCTTTTTGTTTTGCAAGTTTTGACGTCTTCTCTGCTGCCTCTTGTTCCGAGATGCCAATTTTTCCTCTCGCTCTTTCTGCCATCTTTAAGGCTTTTTTGTTCCGAGGATCAATATTGAGAACCTTTTGGTATACAGTAAGAGCCTGTTTGTAATCTTTATCCTTATATAATTGCCTGGCATTTTTCAGCAACCCGGCTATTTTCTCCTCTTTGGCTTTTTCTTTGAGTTTAATATCTTTCTCTGCCTGCTTCTGCGCTTCTAAACGCGCCTGCTCAGCAAGTCTTCCTTTATTGGCTAATTCCTTTTCTCTGGCAATTTGAATGCTCTCTTCCGATTTTATAACCAGTTTTTTTGCGGATTTATTATCTGAATCCATTTTGAGAATTTCCATACATTGCGCTATTGCCGCATCATACTTTTCATCTGAATACAGACCCTTTGCAACGTCAAACAATTCATCCAACTTCTCCTGCTTTTGCTCCTCAGCTTGCTCTTTCGCCAGTTCCTCTTTCTTGCGCTGTTCCTCCAATCCTTTTTTCCTTTTCTTCTGCATGCAAGCCTGCGCCTTCTTAAGGAGACGATGAGCGCCTGAATTATACTGATCAATCTCGCGCACTTTCTGACACTCAATAATTGCTCTTTCGTAGTCTCCTCTCTTATAATACTGCCTGGCTGATTTATAATATTCCTTTACTTTTTTCTGGTCGCTCTTTGACAAAGCCGTACCAGCATAAGCAACCTGACTAGAAACTACCGAAAATATTTGAGGACAAAAATCGAATACATCTATGGGTACAAAGCGAATAGTTAGAAAAGAAAAAGCCAATAAAACTACACCCAAACTGCATTTTTTCATTATTAAACCTCCAGGAATAAACTATTTCTTAATTTCTATTTTTAGATCTTTCTTCTTATTTTTGTCGAATAGTAGCACGTAAGTTTTTGTTATGTCAAGAACTTTAAGTTTTTCAACAAGTTCACCTTTCTCCACATAAAATCCTTTTCCTGTGCTTTTATTCTTTATTGCTGCAATCAGCCGTCCTCCAATATCAATAACGCCAGTATATTCATATTCTACTTGTGGTTTAGCTTTCTTTTTAGCTATCTTTTTTATTACAGCCTTTTCCTTAATCTTAAGCCTTGGCACAGAAGAAAAGGCGTTGCGTTTATAAAAATCGCGATAGTATAGAATAGGCTTTTTAGTAAAAAGTCCGGCAGAAGAGTCTAAAGTTCCTTCTATTGAGATAGCCTTATTCAAAATACATGGATTATACCCTTCTTGCTTTAACCCAAATTCAGCCTCTACGGATATACCTACTCCTTTGCTGTGTCCCCACTGCATGCCCAGTCTGACAGAAAGAAAGAGAAAAATAGCCAGAATAAGCCAAAAAATTGCTTTTTCAAAATTATCCTTGAGAAAAACCAAAACCTGAATTAATAGCGTTGTCAAGTCTTTTTGCCTCCAATCCAAACAATTGTATTTATTAACAATTCAAGAGAAAGCATATTTGTTTCCTTTGAAGTTATAGAGATCTTCTCCACAACATACAGTTCAGGAGCATTTTGCACATTATATAAAAATTGAGTGATTGCCGTAAGATTGCCATTTACATAAAGTTCTATAGGAACTTCTTCAAAATAAGATTTATTGGAAATCTCTCCAAATGTTAAGCTATTAATCGAGACTAAATTGCTATTAATACCCAGTTTAAGAATATCCTGTATAACTTTAAGCTGCCTCAATAAAGCAGGAACTTGTTCCTTATCAGGCATTGTATCTGAGAATCCCAATGATGGAGGGATTTCCACACCTGATTTGTTGGAAAGCTTAAGCATCTCTCCTCTTACAGTTAATAATCTCTGCTGAAAAAAAAGCACAGGATTTCCTGATGTTGGCACCTGAGCGCTTTGCTCAAAAGTCAGATGTTTCTTTACCAACTCATCCTCTTTTTTTAATCTCTTATTGCCCTCCTCCAATACCTTGATAATCGCTTTGGATGGAGGCCCTTCGTTTCTAGACAAATACTTTCTCAGTTTAGCAGATTCAGAAGTGTATTGACGGTCCACAACACGCTCTTTTTTTCTTATAGGACCGGCTAATGAAAAATATAACACACCAAGAATAACCAATGTTACTATGCCTATTCCTATAAGTATATACTTTTCAGAAACGCGTCTCAATCTTCTATTCCTTCTTTAATACAAGATTTAACTCAAACTGGATCTTAACCTGCTCAGTCCTCTCGGCTTTGAGATCGCTGTCTGTAGAACCTTTATTCTCTTTTGCAGAAATCAGTTTAGCATTCTCAAAATACGGTGAAAATTTTAAGCGAGAGATAAAATCGTCTAGAGCAGGATACGAATCCGCCAGACCAACTATTGATAAAGCATTCTCTTTCTCTCCCACATGGGAAGAAAATTGTGAAATGATAACACTGGAAGGAGTAAGTCTGCTTATTTCCATTAGTGTTCTAGCCCACAAATCCCTCTTAAAAATTACAGACTTAGAAACATTTAATCTCTGTTTTATCTTTGTCCTTTCATCCTTTAACTCATTTATTCTGGGAACAAATGAGTCGTACTTCTTTAATATATCTTTTATTCTCTGCAGCTTAGAATACTTAATCGTATAGCTCTGGATAGTAAATATATGCACTGTTATAAAGATCAATATTGATAAAACCGCTGACATAATTAACGGCATTCTTTTCTTCTTAAATTTCTTTTCTGTAATTAGTTCAGGAGGAAGAAGGTTTGCTTTTGTATCAGATTCCCCAAGCGCTGTTAACGCGGACCCAATAGCGACACTCCAAGCATTGGGAGTCTGACTAACAATATCCAGCACCTTCTTATTGCTAATTAGAATATTTGAAAAAGGGTTTAGCTCAACTACTTCCATTTTAAGATTATTAGATAGAAACGCTGCGATTTCCTTTAAGTTGGAAGCCTGCCCTGTTAAAACAACCTTTCTAAATTCTGCTTTTCTATCCATTTGAGACATATAAAAACTAATTGACCGATGTATCTCGCCACTCAAAGTTTCTAAAACAGATACAGCCGCATTAATATCTTCTTTTTTAAATTTTACCTTTTCAGCGTCTTCAAAACCTACGCTTCTCTCCTTTTGAATCGCTCTAGTAATATCATTTCCTGCAATATGTATTGATCTGGAGAAAACTAATTGTTCCCCACTTGCAACACTAATATCAGTTGATATTGCTCCTATATCTATCAGCACAATCGGTCCGTTATCTAAAACATCATTAAATTTAGCGCAATCGAATACTGCAAATGAAGTAGCTTCAATTAGATCTGCAGCTATCCCCACACTGGAAATTCTGGCTAGAAGATCATTAATCAGCCCTGATTTTACAGCAACTAAAGCAACATTTATCTCCTGAATTGTTTTATCATCATCTTTTAAGATCTGATAGTCCCAAATAACCTCCTCTAACGGGAAGGGAACCTGTTGCTGAGCTTCGTATTTTATGATCTGTTTTATTCTGCTCGCTCTTACAGATGGGACATTAAAGTGTCGAATAATAACAGAACGTCCAGGCATAGATACTACTAGCTGAGATTTTTCAAATTTTTTGAAAGGGGCGACTGCCTCTGTAAGCGCTGAAACTATATTTTCTTCTTTTGATCTTCCATCCTTTGTATTTATCCTGACAATATTTGCATTCTTAAGTTCTATCCCTTGAGAAGTTTGGACAAGCTCTACAATCTTAATATAATTGCCGCCAACATCAAGCCCTACGCCACTTTTAACCTTAGCCATATTATATAATTCCACTTAACTAACTTATCTTCAACAGGATTCTATCATTGCCATTTCGTATTGTCAAGAACATGTGTCAACAGGGTCAAGTATATCTCTCAGACCTTCGCCTAATAGGTTATAACTAAGTACTGTTATAAGAATAGCAAGTCC
>JAGMBN010000043.1 GCA_023129655.1 bacterium
AGATTTTTGCGATAGATTTGCGCCTCTTGGATATAACAGTAATAATGGAAATTTCAAGAGCGATATTGTTTCCCAAATACAAAGGGTGGCAGAAGCAGGAATAGCTGGGATAGAATTTCATGAGTCTGTCTTTATAGACAGAAATTACAGAAAGAACAAAAAGCTTATAGATGAAGTAAAAAAAGCTCTTAAGAAATATAAAGTTACGCCAACAAATATGAACACAAATTTATTTAGTGATCCAAAATGGAAACTTGGCGGAATAACAAATGCAAATCCTAAAATAAGAAGAGATGCGCTTGAGATAGCGCTTCAGGGGATTGAAATAGCAAAAGAAGTCGGATGTATAAGCGTTGCTCTGTGGCCCGGTTCAGATGGCTGGGATTACAACTTTCAAGCTAACTATGGCGTACTTCTTGACAGATTCGTACAAGGATGTATTGAGATAAATAAAAAAGCCAAAAAGCTTGGTCTAAAATTCGGTGTTGAAGCAAAGCTGCACGAACCAAGAGAAGGCAACATGATTATTCCTACTACTCATTGTGCAGCTTTGGTTGCAAAAAAAGTTAATGAAGAATGCGGAGATAATAATATGGGTGTCTGCGTTGATTATGGTCATGAGCAGATGTATGCGGTAGAACCTGCTTTTACCCTTTATGCGGTGCAGAAGTTCGGCGTTCCTATAGCTAACTTTCATGTCAATAATGCAAAACTCCACTCCAATGATGAGGATAGAGTTGCTGGAACAGGGGATAACTGGAGACTTGCAGATTTCTGCTACGCAGCAATTGATACAGGATATCAGGGATGGTTCGGTGAAGACCAGTTCACTTATAGGATGGACCCTGTAAAAGCAATGTCACTCTCCAGAGAGCTGTTTGCCAATGTAATGAAAAAGGCTCTGATGATTTATGCCAGAAAAGATGAGTTAAAAAAAGCCCAGGCAACTGGGGATGCTGGTAAAACAATAGATGTAGTAAAAAGGATACTAACCTGAAATGAAACACTCAAACTTGTAACTCTGGGAAAACTTGAAATACTGGATATTCCCAAACCCAAAATGGTTAATCTACCCCTGCTCTTGCAAAAGAATTTTCTAGAATTTGCTAATTATCTTTTTGGTAATCTTTTAACTGTTTGTATAGCAGAATGTTATGGATATAATTGCCGCTGAGAACAGGACGAAATTGGACAAAGTTACAGCTTTGAGCCTCGTCCGAGCGACAAATATCTCTATAAAATCATCTCTGATTTTGCTGGATTAATTAAATGGTTGGTTGTATAGTGACTTTATATGTAAGGGATATATAGAGATAGATCTGTTCTATACTATGTGGTACCCTACAAAGCTGGAAGTAATCTGATAGAATGTTAACAGGAGATTATATGAATAAATTTGTAGAAATGAAGAAGTTGCTCCTATCTACTATATTAGTAATAGCAGTTGCAATAAACAGTATAAGTCTATTTGCAGACACGATATTTCTAATACACGGAGATTCCATTAAAGGTATAATAACAGAGCAATATGAAGATAGAGTAATTGTCAGTGTTCCTGGTGGAGAAATAGGAATATATAGAAATAGAATATCACGTATTAGATTTGATGAGCCTGAGCAGAATTACTTACAGCTGGGAGATAAATACCTGGAGAAGAAACGATTTGATAAAGCAGTGCAATTATATAAAAGAGCAGTGAAAGCAAATCCTAATTTCCAACAAGCAAAAGACGCTCTACTAAAATTAGAGGATATAAAAAAAGCATATATTATGGAGAAACAGAAGAAAGAAGAATTATTAAGAAGAATAAGAAAAGAGTCGAAAATTATGTTAAGAAAGATGCTTGGAATAGAAATAGACAGTGCATATAAAATGTATATATATCCTGACAGTCCCGCAGCAAAAAAAGGAATTCAGACAGGCGATAAATTAATATCCATATACAATCAGCTGGTAAAGCATATGTCTTTAGCAAAGGTGCGCGAGTATTTAATAGGCTCCGGAACAGGGAAAGTAAAGCTCACGGTTGAAGTAAGACTTATAATTGAAAGACATATTAGGACAGCCAAATCCGGAAGACTGGGGATAAGGATAGAAATAAAAGAAACAGGGTTAACTATAACAGAAGCAGTGAAGAATAGCTTGGCAGAGAGAGTGGGGCTGAAAGCTGGAGATAAAATAGCAGCGATAAATGAGAAAAGCACAAGATATATGAACATGAAGCAGGTAATAAAAAATCTGAAGCAGCGATCTGCAGGGCAACTAAGTCTGACAATAAGAAGAAGTATTGTCTTAAAGAGGGTATCTGTTGAAAAAACCAAAGTTTCTGTTCGCGCAAAAAAGAAACAAAAAGTATATTTAGGAAAAGATATATCAATAAGCATGTTAATAATCCCCGGCACAGAGAGAAAAGGGCTGGGAATAAAAATAGAAAAAGTTCCGGAAGGAATAAAAATAACCGATGTGACGAAAGGCAGCGCATCGGATATAGCAGGGCTGAAAGGAGGCGATATAATAACAGCGATAGATAAGAAATCTCTGAAAGGCATGAACATGTCAGATGTAATAAAAACATTGAAAGAGAAAAAGAATGTTGAGTTTATTATAACAGTAAGAAAATAAATTAAAAAAGGAGTCAAGTATAATGGAAAATAAGAAGAAGTTGAGATGGAATTATTTAGTAGACAAAAAGTTTCAGATGAAGTACGTAATGGTAACGTTAGTATTTATGTTTCTCATAGGTGCAATGTGTGGATACGTAACATACCATACACTCTGGACACAACTTGGAGAGAAGTTAGCATTAGTATACCCTCAGGCAAGGTTAGTAAGCATATTAAATGTAGTGAAAATAAAATTGGCAATACAGCTGATATTACTTGTCCCTGTAGTAATTTTGGTCTCTGTTTTTCTATCACACAGAGTAGTAGGGCCTATTTCCAAGATAAAAAAACACATGAAGAAATTAATTGAAAAAGATTTCAGTAACGGTCTATATCTTAGAAAGACAGATGAATTTCGTGATCTTGCAGAATTAATAAATAAATCTACGGATTCAATAAAGCAAAGTTTGGCAAAAGTTAAGGAGTCTGTAGACAAGATAATATCATTATCGGAAAATGCAGCGCTTCAGGATAACGAGAAAAAGGCCTTGCAGCAGGAAATAGAGTCTCTGGATAATATACTGTCAGAGTTCAAGATAGGGTAAAAGGGAAAAGAGGCAGGAGTGGTTGATAATAATAGAATAAGAAAAGTGAAAATGCTTATTCTTGATGTGGATGGGGTCTTGACAGATGGACGGATTATATGGACTAGCTCTGCTGAAGAGATGAAATTTTTCAATGTACAGGATGGCGTTGGGATAACTCTGGCTCAAAGAGCAGGATTAAAGGTAGCAATAATATCTGCGCGAAAGTCTAAGGTGACTGAGATTCGCGCAAAAGAATTAAAAATAACAGAGGTTTGTCAGACTACAGAAAGCAAACTTGTTGCATACAAGAGACTAATAGATAAATATAAATTGGCTGATGAAGAAGTTGCTTATATAGGTGATGATCTTCATGATCTTCCTGCTCTCAGAAGGGTGGGCTTTGCAGTAGCAGTGGCAAATGCTCAGGATGAAGCAAAACAAGTTTCGCATTATGTAACTGAGAAGAATGGCGGCAAAGGAGCTGTGCGCGAAGTTATCAACATGATCCTTAAGGCAAAGGGATTATGGGACAAGGCAGTAGAAAAATATTATATGTAAGGAGAAGAAAAAGTGAAACTAAAACTTGGATTACCAAAAGGGAGTCTTCAGGAAGCAACTACCAGAATATTTAAAAAAGCGGGATTTAATATATCAGCTTCTGAACGTTCTTACTTTCCAATAGTTGATGATAGCGAGATTGAGGCAATCCTTATCAGAGCGCAGGAAATGGCAAGGTATGTGTATGACGGGGTTCTGGATTGCGGCCTGACAGGCAAGGATTGGATAATGGAAAATGGCGTTCAGGTTGTTGAAGTAGCAGATCTTATATACGCAAAAAGCGGGATGAAACCAGTTAGCTGGGTTTTAGGAGTTAATAGTAATTCACAAATAAAGACAGTTAAGGATCTGGAAGGAAAGAGGATTGCAACAGAACTTGTAAATGTTACAAAGAAATATCTTAAATCACAAGGTGTGCAGGCAGAGGTGGAATTTTCATGGGGCGCGACTGAGGCAAAGGTTCCTGACCTGGTAGATGCAATTGTTGAACTTACTGAAACAGGTTCATCTCTGCGGGCAAATAACATACGAATAATAGATGAGATTATGACTTCAACAACTAAACTTATTGCAAATAAAGATGCATGGAAAAACACGTGGAAAAAGAAAAAGATACAGAATCTTGCAATGCTTCTTACCGGCGCTTTAAATGCTGAGGAAAAGGTCGGTCTTAAAATGAATGTTGCTCAGAAAAATTTAAAGAGCATCATAAAAATCTTACCTGCAGTAAAGACTCCTACAATATCGCAATTAGCTGATGGAAAATGGGCGGCGCTGGAAGTAATAATAGATGAAGATACAGTTAGAAATATTATCCCTAAGTTAAAGGAAGCCGGCGCGCAAGGCATTGTAGAGTATCCGCTTAACAAAGTAATCTACTAAGAAATAAGGCATAAAGTGACAAAGTTACAAAGGCACAAAGAGGGCAAAAAGCATAAACTCTGTGCCTTTGTGCCTCTGTGCCTTTTTTTAATATCTTTATCAGGCTGCGCAACACTTACACATAATAAAGATATATCTCCTAATAATTCTGATGCATACGCACATTATTGTATGGGCACCATATATGAAAATAGAAGAGAGATTGATAAGGCTATATGTGAATATGAGAGCACAATACAGGGAGACAGGAGAGCAATAATACCAAGATACATTCTTGCTAAACTCTATGTTAGAAGGGGATTTATTGAACAGGCTGTGGAACAATATAGAGTATTGTCTGAGTTGGATCCGAAGAATACAAGGCTCAGTACAGTTCTTGGCGCTTTGTATTTACATCAGGGACTTACATACAGTAAAACAGGAGATTATGAACGTGCTGTTGGATCCTATAAAAAGTTATTAAAAATATTCAGATCTGATTTGAGCTATTATTATCTTGGAGTTGCCTACGAGCGCATGGGAAAAATATATCATGCAGACAGGCAGTTTAACCGCGCTATAAAATTAAACCCGGATTATGCGGAAGCTTATAATTACTTGGGATATATGTATATAGATAGGGGCAAGAAACTTGATAAATCTATAAAATTAATTAAAAAGGCTCTTGAAATTGAGCCGGAGAACGGCTACTTTGCTGACAGTTTGGGATGGGGATATTACAAAAGAGGAATGCTGGACCAAGCAATGCTCCAGCTTGAAAGAGCTGTTGAACTTACCAAAGCAGAAGAAGATGATCCTGTAATAAGAGATCATCTTGGGGATGTGTATTTTCAAAAAAAGATGTATAATAAAGCTATTGAACAGTGGGAAAAAGCAGTAGAATTGGGCGTAAAAGATAGGAAAATAATTGAAGAGAAAATAAAAAATGCAGGGAGAAAATAATATGGATCTTAGATTTAATTATGAACCCAAACCCGGTTATACAAAGGTATTGTTTCCCGGTGGAGAATTGTTGGATTATATTGAATTCGGAATTATAAAACTTTCTCAGGGAGAACAATATTCAGAAAATACAGAGGATAATGAAGTTGTCCTGGTTATTCTTAAGGGTAAGTGTGTAATCAGCACAAACACTATAAAATGGGGACCAATAGGCGGGAGAAAGGATGTGTTTAGCGGCAAGGCTTATGCTGCGTATATACCAAGACAGAACAGATATGATATTACCGCAACAACTGATTTAGAAGTGGCTGTATGCAAAGGAAGAACTGATTTTATCGGAGAACCTGTTGTTATAACTCCAGATAAAGTAAAAGTGCGACATGTTGGAAATAGGGTCTGGACAAGAAATGTGTATGATATTGTTGATGAGAGAACTCCTGCAGGGTGTCTTCTTGTTGGTGAGACAATAAATCCTCCTGGCAATTGGTCATCATTTCCTCCTCATAAGCACGATATTGAAAATCCGCCGGAAGAGACAAAATTGGAAGAGGTATACTTTTTTAAAATTCAGCCTGAAGAGGGATTTGGTATGCAGAGACTTTATACAGCGCCTGATTCGAAAGACGAAGGTTTTGATGAAGCGCTAGTTTTAAAAAACAACACTGTGACTGTTATGCCAAAGGGATATCATCCTGTATGCGCTGCGCCGGGATATTCGGTTTATTATCTATGGATACTTGCGGGAAAAAATAGGAAACTCATTCCCAAAGAAGACCCACAGCATTCGTGGATCGGGAAGAAATAACTTAGAAGGGGGATTTTAAGATATGTCTAAAGTTAAAAACGTTGTTATTGCGCAGTCCGGCGGACCATCTCCTGTAATCAATAATTCTCTTAGGGGAGTTATTGAAACATGCAAGATGTTTCCTGAGAAGTTCGGCAGAATATATGCCGGATACCATGGAATAGAAGGTGTTCTTAAGGAGGAATTGTTGGATTTAAGCGCTCAGAAAGAAGAGGAAATATCTTTTTTAAGAACAACTCCGGCTGCCGGAGCAATAGGAACATGCCGCTATAAATTAAAACAAGAACAGGTTGCGGATTTTAATCGTGTTATAGAGGTTTTTAAAGCTCATAATATCGGCTACTTCTTTTACATTGGCGGCAATGATTCAATGGATACAGCTAATAAGATTAGTCTGCTTGCAAAGGATAAGGGGCTGGATCTGATTGCAGTAGGCGTGCCGAAAACAATAGACAATGATATTGGAGATGAAGAATTCAAGCTTATAGATCATACACCCGGATACGGCAGTGTAGCAAGATACTGGGCGTATTGCATCCAGAATGCAAATGAAGAGAATGCAGGCTCTTCTCCTGCAGATCCTGTTACGGTAATTCAGGCTATGGGAAGGAAGATAGGTTTTATTCCTGCAGCAGCTCGTCTTGCAGATCCTGAAAGGGAGATGCCGTTACAGATATATCTTGCTGAGACAGATCTTTCCATAGAAGATCTTGCAGATAACGTGAATGAAGAGTTGAAAAGATCAGGCAGAGTTATTGTGGTAATAAGTGAGGGATTTCATGTTGGAGATATTGGAGAAGCAAAGGATGCCTTTGGACATACGGAGTTTGGGGCAAGCCAGGATACTGTTAAGCAGACAGTTGTGAATTATTTAAATAAGGTCGGGCTTAAAGCAAGAGGCGGTGCAAGAGGCTTTATTCCCGGAACCGACCAGCGGGATACAGCGATTTATGCTTCCACAGTGGATTTGGACGAAGCTTATAAAGTTGGCTGGAAAGCAGTTCTGATAGCTTATGAAGGAACTAATGGTTTTATGTCCACAATTCTCAGAAAACCAGGATTAATTTATAGTGTTGAATATGACAAGGTTTCTCTTGAGAAGGTTGCAAATTCCGAAAGAAAATTTCCTTCAAACTGGATAGCAGAAAATAAGATTGATGTAACTGACGAGTTCGTGAAATATGCAAGACCGCTCATTGGTGAGGATTGGGTAAGTGTGCCAATAGTTAATGGTATACAGCGTTTTGCAAAAATAAAACCTGTATTTGCGGAAAAGAAATGCGCTGGATACATTCCTCAAGCGTATAAAGATAATTGAAGAGAGGAAAGGGATTATGAGTAAATATAATTTGGAACCTATAGATGTGCCAAAAGTTAAGACAAAATACCGCTGCATACAAACAAAACTGCCTGTGCCTGAATCCCTGAGTATATTTAAGGCATTGCAGGAATCTGAACCTGTATCCATGATGGGTCAGCCGCCTATAGTATGGCATAAAGCCAAGGGATTTCAGGTTTCGGATAGATGGGGTAATACCTGGCTTGATTGGTCTTCCTGTGTGCTGGTTAGTAATGTCGGGCATGGCCGTAAGGAGATTATTGAGGCTGTAAAAGATATGCTGGACCAAAATCTTCTGGCTACTTATGTTTTTGTCCATGAAAAAAGGGCAGAGCTTACCAAGACCTTGCAGGCTCTTTCCCCTGATCCCAAAAATTACAATGTGTTTATACTTACTACTGGTAGTGAAGCCACTGAGAACTGTATTAAGCTGGCAAAGACCTACGCTCTGAAAAAATATGGGTCTCAAAAAAAGTATATGATTACTTTCAAGAACGCATTTCACGGTCGTACATTAGGCTCGCAGTTGGCAGGCGGTATGGATAAATTAAAGAAATGGATTGTAGATGAAGGCAGGACATTTATTCAGGTGCCTTTTCCCGACGGTTATAAGAACGAGGATACAACTTTTGACCTTTTCTTAAGGAGCATAGCCGAACAAAACGTAAAACCAGAAGAAATAGCCGGTGTTATGACGGAATCCTATCAAGGCGTAGGGCCTGATTTCTTACCCTATGATTATGCTCAGGCTTTGGACAAGTTTTGTAAGGAGCATGATATTGTAACTATTTTTGATGAGGTGCAGTCCGGTTTTGGCAGAACGGGAAAGATGTTTTGTTTTCAGCATTATAATGTAAAACCAGACCTTATCGCTTGCGGTAAAGGGATTACTTCCTCATTGCCTCTTTCAGCAGTAATCGGCAGGAAGGATATTATGGGACTCTACGCGCCGGGATCTATGACTTCCACTCACTCGGCAAGTCCTATTCCTGTGACTGCGGCTCTGGCAAATTTGGATATAATAAAGAAGGAAAATCTTGTAGAGAATGCCAGGAAATTAGGAGAGATACTTATACCTGAACTGGAAAGAATAAAGAGCAAATATGCGGACAGACTCGGCTGCGTTCAAGGCAAGGGACTTGTGGCTGGTATTCAGGTGGTAAAGAGGGGCACTAAAGAGCCGGATGCTGACACGGCTTTAAAGATCAACGAGAAATGTTTCCAGAAAGGACTGCTGATGTTTGCGCCGGTTGGTATCAGTGGCGAATGTGTAAAAATTTCTCCGCCTTTAACTATAAACGAAGAGGCTTTAAGGGAAGGTATCGGTGTGCTTGAAGAAGCATGCGATGAAGTATTGGGAAACTAATATTATGACAAACAAAAACACAGGCAAGACAGTTGATGTTACCATAATCGGCGGAGGTATGATTACCAATGACTTGATTTTACCTTCTATTTATCATTTGCAGAGGATAGGTATAGTAGGAGAGATAAATATATGTTCATTGAATAATCCGCCACTCAAAGCGCTCAAAGAGAACAAGGAGATTCAGGAGGCGTTTCCACGCCAGGATTTTACAGCTTATCCATCTCTTTCTGAGTTACCTGATAAAAATCTTCCTGAATTGTACAAGGAAGTATTAAGCAAGATGCTGTCTCGCCAGGCTGTGGTAGTGGCTATGCCTGACCAACTTCACTATGAAGTGGTTAAGGAAGCATTAAAAAATAATCAGCATGTGCTTTGTGTCAAACCCCTTGTTCTGAAGTACGAACAGGCAAAAGAAATTGAAGAGA
>JAGMBN010000044.1 GCA_023129655.1 bacterium
ACTTATGTATTGTCAGCAATGGTTTAATCACTAATTCGGATTGTTTGACTAAGGATTTGCAAAGACGTGGAATTTCGTTTAGCGAGACAGCTAAAAAAGGAGTGAACAATACTGAATTAGTAGCAAAATTGATAAATCAGGGTGATAGTTTAGTGCATGGAATAGAAAATTACTTTAAAAGAATTAAGGGCTCCTGTTCTATCCTGATCTTACATAAGAACGGCATTTATATTGCCAGAGATAAACTTGGATATTCTCCTCTAATTATAGGTAAATCCAATGAAGGCTGGGCAGTGACTACAGAAACCTCCGCTTTTTTTAACTTGGGATTTAGCATAGAAAGATATGTTAAACCGGGTGAGATACTGCTTTTAAAGCATACGGGCTTCAAAGTTCTTAAAGAAGAGGAGCCACATCAAAAGACAGATACGTTTTTATGGATATATACTGGTTTTCCTGCATCTAATTATGAAGGTATAAATACAGAAGAAGTAAGAGAGCGTTGCGGAAAATTTTTGGCAAAAAGAGATAAAATTGAAGCAGATTTAGTAGCAGGAGTTCCGGACTCGGGAACCACGCATGCTATTGGTTATTCAATTGAATCAAGGATCCCTTTTAGACGTCCTCTGGTTAAATATAATCCTGGTTATGGCAGGAGTTACATACCTCCTTCTCAAAGCATAAGAGACCATATTGCCAAAATGAAGCTGATTCCAATTAAAGAGATAATTAAAGGAAATAGGATTATTTTATGCGAAGATTCAATTGTAAGAGGCACCCAGCTTAAAAATTATACTGTTCAGAAATTATGGGAAAGCGGAGCAAAAGAAATTCATGTCAGGGTTGCGTGTCCGCCTTTATTATTTCCTTCCAAATTTGATTATTCTACCAAGAAGAAAGAAGAACTGATTGCCATACGAACAATAAGAGCTTTAGAAGGCAAAGATATAAAAGATGTGAGTGAATACATTGACTCTAATTCAAAAAAATACAAAAGAATGGTAGATTATATTGCCAAAGAATTAGACGTTACCACCCTAAAATATCAAACCCTTGAGGACATGGTAAAAGCAATAGGATTGCCTAAAGAAAAACTTTGTCTTTATGTATGGAGTGGGAAGATATGAAGAATACACATTTGTTGGATCTGGAAAAACATGTTCTGAAAAATGGAATGACAGTTGTTACGTGTAAAAAGGACAGTGCTCCAATAGTGTCTATCTATATCTTAGTAAAAGCCGGCAGTATTACAGAAGCGGAGTTTATGGGGTCAGGAGTATCTCATTACATTGAACACATGCTGTTCAAGGGCACAAAGAAAAGAAAAGTTGGAGATATCTCCCGTCAAATAAGAGATATGGGAGGAACGCTTAATGCGTATACAACCTATGACAGGACAGTTTATCACGTTACTGTTCCTTCTAAATCACTTGATAAAGCGCTGGAAATTCAGGCGGACGCCATTATGAACGCCTCATTTGACGACTTGGAATGCAAAAAAGAAAATCAGGTTATTCTTAAGGAAATAAACATGTATATGGATGAACCCGAATCTTACTTGCAGCAGCAGGTATGGGAAACAATGTATAAGACTCATCCATACAAGGAGCCGATAATAGGACATAGAGAACTGTTTGAGAGCTTATCAAGCGAAGATTTGATCGCATATTATAAAAAGATGTATGTGCCGAATAACATGATACTTGCTATTGCCGGGGATATTACTCATGAGAACGCGATAAGAATGGCAGGGGAGGCGTTTAAGGATTTTAAAAGAAGATCTATAAACCCAACAATTATTCCCGAAGAGCCAAAACAACTTAATAAAAGAATTTTGCATACAGAGAAAGATGTAAATATACCACGTATGTATATGTGCTTTCATATCCCGGGGATTATTCATCCTGATACTTACGCTCTTGATGTGCTTTCAATAATACTTGGACATGGACGCAGTTCGTTTTTATACAAAGCTCTTATTGAGACAAAGCAACTGGTTTCTTCTGTGGAAAGCTTTTCACATGCTCCAAAAGATACAGGGGTTTTTGGCATAAATTACGTTTTAGCTGAGGAAAATATTGAAGAAACAATTAAAGAAACGAGAAAACAAATAGAACTCATTAAAGGAGACGGACTCTCTCAAAAAGATATTTTCAAAGCAAAAAGAATGGTTATTTTTGATCATTATTGTCATATGGAAACAGTGGACAGCATAGCAGGAAGTCTCATAGTAAATGAGTTTTTAACAGGCGATATGCATTTCTCTGAAAAATATGTGGAAGAAATAAATAAAACCACTCTGAAGGACATTCAGAGGGTCGCTAAAACTTATCTTGTAGAAAACAATATGTCCATAATCACATTAAAGCAAAAAGCACTCGCAGTAACAAGCAAAGCGAGAAAGGTTGCAAAAAAGCAGAACATAGAAACTAAAAAAATAAATGGAATGACTGTTATAGCGATAGAAAAACACACCACGCCAATTATTTCTGTCTGCGCGTTATTTAAAGGAGGCATCAGATATGAGAACAACGGCAATAACGGTATCTGCAATCTGATGCAGCGCGTAATGCAGAAAGGGACAAAAAACAGGAATGCGTTTCAAATTGCGGAGGAATTTGAGGCAACGGGCGGAGACTTAGCTGGGTTTTCAGGAGATAACAGCTTTGGATTTTCAATGGATATATTGAAAGAGAACTTTGCGAATGGATTGGATATTTTTACTGATGTAATAATTGATCCGACATTTTTACAGGATCAGATAAAAAAGGAAAGATCCATTGTTCTGGCTGGAATAAAAGCAAGAAGAGATGAGATAATTAGTCTTGGTATGGATATAATGCGCCAAACCGTTTATAAAAAGCATCCATATAAGTTTCAGAATCTTGGGACTGAAAAAACTTTATTGAACATAAGCAGATCAAGTCTAACAAGCTTTCATAAAACTATGTGCGTACCAAAAAATGCCTGCATTACTATTGTGGGAGATATGGAATGTAATAAAATTTTTGATTCTCTCAGCAAATACTCTAGCAAATTTAATGGAGGTCACTTTGTCCCTGAGATAAGTATAACTGAGCCAGCGCAGCGGGAACAGAGAGAGACAGAGAAGAAAAAGCAAGGAGAGCAAGCTCTGCTTATGATAGGATTTCCGACCATTTCAGCTAATGATCCGCGCAGATACACATTTGATGTATTAACTGCAATTCTGTCTGACCTTGGATCGCGGCTGATGATGAACATAAGAGAAAAGAGAGGTTTGGCATATTATGTTGGCTCTCTTTCTCGTGAGGGGTTTGATCCTGGGATGTATGTGTTTTACGCAGGAACAATTCCGCAAAAAATCGCAGAGGCTAAACAAGCTATGTTTGAAGAAATCCAATTGCTCAGACATGCTTTTGTCAGCAATGCCGAGCTGGAACTTGCTAAGAATAATCTCATAGGCAAGCATAGGATCGCGCATCAGTCAAACAAAGCGCTTAGCTTCTCTTTAGGTATGAGCGAATTGTATGGCTTGGGCTACAAAAATTTCTATGAATATGAACGCAGGATAAAGGCTGTGACTAAAGAAAGCATAAGAGAAATTGCGCAAAAATACTTCGGGGAAAGCGCATCCTCAACAGTTATTGTTAAGCCGTAACAAACGCTTTACAAAAAACCAGTTTGCAGTAGAATATAGGGAATTTTTAAATCAAACTCACCCTAACCCTCTCTTGACAGAGAGGGAAAAAGGAAAGTTTTATACTATTAAATTAAAAGGGAGATCTTAAATATGAGGATATCAGACCATATCTCAGAAAAAATAATTTGCTTAGCTTTAGAAAAAACAACAAAGGATGATGTAATAAGAGAACTGGCTGAATTATTAAAAGATTCCGAAGATGTTACGGATTTTGACATGTTTCTGAAGGATGTTTTTGAGCGAGAGAAATTAGGCGCTACAGGAATAGGCAATGAAATAGCTATCCCGCATGCCAGAACAGACGCTGTGAATAATATTATTATTGCGTTTGGAAGGTCCTCTCAAGGCGTTGATTTTAATGGAATAGATAACAAACCTGTAAAACTGGTTTTTTTAATGGGCACCCCAAAGAAAGATATCAATAAATACCTGCAAGTTTTAGCGCACCTAACCAGATTACTAAAAAAAGAATCTTTCAGGCAGCAGCTTTTGGAAGCGCAGAACGCAGGCGAAGTATTGAATGCTATAAGGCAGATTGAGAACTGAAGCGTAGTGACAGATAGAGCTAATGTTTGAGACACTAAAACATGATATACAGGCTGTGTTTGACAGGGACCCTGCAGCAAGGAATATATTGGAGGTTTTAACATATGCAGGGCTTCACGCAATTGTATGGTACAGAGCTGCTCATTATCTTCATAAGAAAGATGTGCTATTCTTCCCAAGACTTATATCACAAATAGCCCGGTTTTTTACAGGAATTGAGATTCATCCCGGCGCAGAGATCAGCAGGGGTTTCTTTATTGATCACGGTATGGGGGTTGTGATCGGGGAGACAACGGTTATTGGTAATAACGTAACCCTATTTCAAGGTGTTACACTTGGAGGAACAGGCAAGGAAAAGGGGAAGAGACACCCTACGCTTGGCAATAACATTGTTGTCGGTGCAGGAGCAAAGATTCTGGGAAATATTACAATTGGCAACAACGTAATGGTCGGCGCTAATGCTGTGGTACTAAAGGATGCGCCTTCGGATTGCACAGTTGTTGGTATTCCCGGGAGAATAACGCGAAAGAAGGGGAGGAAGGTTGCCGGCATAAGTCTTGATCACACAAACCTGCCGGATCCAATTGCGGAAAAGATCAAGCAGTTGGAAAAAATGATAAATGAAGAGAGAAAGAATGCTTAGGGTTTATAATACACTTACAGGTAAAAAAGAGGAGTTTTGCTCTCTAGTTCCGGGCAAGGTCAGCATGTATAATTGCGGTCCTACGGTTTACGACTATTTTCATGCAGGGAATGCAAGGAACTTTATTGTATTTGATGTAATAAGGAGATATCTCAAGCACAAGGGGTATAAAGTTACATTTGTCCAGAATATTACAGATATTGATGATAAGATTATAAACAGGGCAAATAAAGAGAAGGTTTCTGCTGAGAGTATAGCCAATAAGTATACAGACGCTTTTTTTGAGGACTTGGAGATTTTGGGAATTACAAAACCTGATATATGCCCAAAGGCAACTGAACATATTTTAGATATTATTTCTTTGATTAAAAGACTTATGGATGCAGGTTTCGCCTATCAGGTTGATGGAGATGTATTTTTTGAAGTAGGCAAATTTTCTGATTATGGTAAGTTATCAAAGCGCTCGTTTGATGAAACAGAGCAATGCGCAAGAGTAGAGATAGATAAACGCAAGAAGTCGCCTCGTGATTTTGCTCTGTGGAAAAGCGCTAAACCTGATGAGCCAAACTGGAATAGTCCTTGGGGTAAGGGCAGACCAGGGTGGCATATTGAATGTTCTGCTATGAGTATGAAATACCTTGGGGAAACATTTGACATACATTCCGGCGGACAGGATCTGATCTTTCCTCATCATGAGAATGAAATAGCCCAAAGTGAAGCGGCAACATGCAAGCCTTTTGTTAAGTATTGGCTCCATAATGGATTTTTAAATATAAATGGGGAAAAGATGTCTAAATCACTTGGCAATTTCTTTTTAGTGAGAGACATACTTAAAAAGTTTAAGCCTCAGGTTATACGGTATTTTATGATGTCCGCTCACTACCGCAGCCCACTTGATTTTAGCGACAAAAGTCTCGCTGAATCAGGAAAAGCGCTTGAGAGAATAGAAAATTGTTTTGACAACATCAGGAGAAATATAAAGGATTTAGATGCGCCTCAAAAAAATACACATATAGAATGGATAAACAAGTTTGAGGAAGCTATGGACGATGATTTTAACACAGCGTCTGCTCTGGGAGTTGTGTTTGATCTCATAACTGAAATTAATAGCTTGATAGCAGGCGAGAGCAAAGACTCAGCTAAATTAAAACTGGATGTTTTTAATTTGGAAACATTTTGTTCTATACTCGGGATACTGCCAAGTATAGAGGATAAGGAACTGGATAAAGATTTGCTGAATTTAATTGAAGAACGCACAAAAGCTCGCATTAAGAAGGACTGGCAGGAAGCAGACAGAATCCGGGTCCTGCTGGAAGAGAGAGGCGTTGTTCTCAAAGACAATCCGGATGGAACAACTGCATGGAAAAGAATAAAAGTGATTTAACCGGCTTTTTCACTGTTCAGCAATTTTTCAACGTGATTTATCAAATCTTTTACATCTTTTCCTGTGAGTGCAGAAATAGCAAATATTCCCTTTGAATGCAGCTTTTTTTTGAAATCTTTGAGATTAGCTTGCGAAGTATTTATGTCCATTTTATTAGCAACTACTATTTGCTCCCGATTACCTAAATTGTATAGAGATAATTCCTTGTTAATAGCATTAAATTTTGAATACGAGTTTTCATCAGACATATCAATAAGGTGCAGAAGGATTTTTGTTCTGCTTATGTGAGCCAAAAACTTGTTTCCCATGCCTTTTCCCTTGCTTGCGCCTTCTATTAATCCCGGGATGTCGGCAGCTACAAATGATGAGTCATGTATTTTTACAACTCCTAAAAGTGGCTCTGTGGTAGTAAATGGATAATCAGCTATTTTAGGTCTGGCATGTGATATGCGGCAAAGCAGAGTGGATTTCCCTGAATTTGGATATCCAACAAGTCCAATATCAGCGATTAAGCGTAGCTCTAATCTAATATCCTTTTCTTCTCCTTCTTTGCCTTTTTCTGCGATTCGCGGAACGCGTCTGGTAGCTGTGGCGAATTTTGCGTTTCCTTTTCCTCCTCTTCCGCCATACGCAACTGTGATCCTATCAGCAGGATGACATAGATCTGCAATAATTTTGCCATGCTCTTTTATAATTGTTCCAACAGGTACTTTTAATATAATATCTGGGCTGTTTCTGCCAAACATTTTTTTGCCTTTGCCATGCTGACCATGTTTGGTTTTGATGTGTTTTTTATGAGCAAAGTTGATAAGAGTTCTTTGATGTGGGTCAGCTTCAACAATGATGTCTCCGCCTTTCCCACCATCTCCTCCATCAGGACCGCCTTTGGGAACATGTTTTTCCCTGCGGAAGCTCATGCATCCATTACCACCGTCACCTGCTTTTACATGTATAGTAACATTGTCAATAAACATAGAACTCTTCTGCCAATTTGTTTCCGAAATAATAATTTTTTCTATTTTACAAATAAAGTTCCTGTAGAAAATGAAGAGCCTTTCTAACAGTAATATTTCCTATTTGACGTTCGCGTTTTAAGTGTTTTACTACCTGAACACCTGGGATATTATATTTTGAAGAAAAATATGCCAATTGTTTGCTGATAGAAGAATCACTGACTTTGACTTCAATGAACTGTTCAGCAGTATTTTCCCTGATAATGCAAAAATCAACCTCTCTGCCGTCTTTGGTCCTGACATACCTTAGACTGTGCGATTCGCCCAGATAGTCCTGTTTGGCGTATACAGCCTTAAGCAAACAGAGTCCTACCATGTTTTCAAACTGAACTCCTATATCTCCTTTTACCATTCCTGTGTCAAAAAAATAAATCTTTGGTTCTTTGAGCAAAGATCTGCCAATATTTTTTGTAAAAGGAATGACTCGGAAAACAATATACAGCGCCTCAAAAATCTGAATATATTTTTTAACCGTATTAGGCGAAACACCGACATCCTGAGCAATAGAAGAATATGAAACCGGTGAGCCAACCCTTTGACGCAGCAATTCCAAAACAAGCTGTATGGCCTTAAAATCATGTATTTTTTCAAAATCAAGTATATCCGTGCGAATAAGACCATCAACATACTGCATCCGCCATCGTTTGCTATCTGTGTCATGTTCAAAAAGAAATGGTTCAGGAAATGCGCCGCGTGTAATGAAACGATCAATATCCTGTGCATAGGAAGTTGACAAAAGTTCCCGCGGCGAAAATGGCAGCAGCCGATGGATAAAAAATCTGCCGGAAAGCGAATCTCCTGATTGACGAAAAGTGTCTAATCTGGCACTGCCTGTCACAATAATCTTAAGACATTCTTTTTTAGTATCATAAACCCCTTTCAGATAGTTTTTCCACTCAGGCATTTTATGAATTTCGTCCAAAATGAGTAATTCAGTTGAATCAAGCCATGCCTCATCATGAATTATTTTTCTATCTTCCATGCGATCATAATTTAAATATGTGGTATTTTGAAATGATGTGGAAATTTCATTTGCCAGCCACGTCTTGCCAACCTGACGAGGGCCCACAATAAAAACCATTTTCTTTGTCAGATCATTTAAAATATTCTTTTTTTGCCAACGATCCATAACGACTATTTTGCATTATTTTGCGATAAAGTCAAGACTATTTTGCATTCCACATCGGAATGGCAAGACACATCAATCTATTGAAGTATTCGTATGATTATGCCTTTACCACCCATGTTTTTACTTCTGCTGTTACTTCCTGATGAAGTTTGATCTGAATATTAAAAATACCTAGCTTTTTGATTGGCTCTTTTAATGCGATCTTCTTTTTATCAATCTCTATTCCTTCCTGCTTCAGCATGTTTGCAATATCAATAGAAGTGACAGAGCCATACATTTTTTCATCTTCTCCAACTTGAACAGGGATAGTTAAAGATAATTTAGAAAGTTTTTTTGCCAGTTCTTCAAGATTTGTTTTTTCTTCCTGTATTTTTCTTCCTTTAGCTTTTTTAATCTGTTCTGCAGCTTTCTCAGCACCGGCAGTTGCTTTAATGGCTAATCCGCGTGGTAACAGATAATTTCTGCCATAACCGTCTGCAACTTCTACTATATCCCCTGCGATTCCTAATTTGTCAATATCTTGTTTTAAAACAACCTTCATTTCGTTTCTCCTCTCACTTTTATTTTTCTTAACTTATTATTTAGCCTTGAAACTGACAAGTTCTACAACTATGCTGCCGAAAGTTATCTTCATCTTTACTTTGACAGGGATTTTTCTCTCATCATCTGTAAGCCAGACTCTTATTTTGCGGTCTCCTACCTCAAGCACTCCTTCGAGATTCAACCCCTCAAGAACAGGCTCTATAAGTATTGTTTCATAAAACTTTTTTCCAACCTTGATTGCCTCTTTTTTCAGAACGTTCACTCTTAATCTGTGATTTTTTCTATTATCATAAGCATTGAGCATTAAAGTCTGTCCTACAACCAGTTTCTGCGCTCTTATGTAGTATAAACATGCAAAAGGATCCTTTGCTTCAGGAAGAAT
>JAGMBN010000045.1 GCA_023129655.1 bacterium
TGGAACTTGAATCACAAGTGGAATTTGCTTTTTCCAGAACATGGGGATATCTGACATCGTGTCCCACTAATGTTGGAACAGGCATGCGAGCCTCAGTTCTGATCCATCTGCCTGCTTTAGTAATTACCAAGCAGATAGGAAAAGTTTTGCAGGCGGTTGCTAAACTTGGTATCGCAATTAGAGGGCTTTACGGAGAAGGGACTGAAGCGTATGGAAATTTCTTTCAGATATCAAATCAGGTTACTTTGGGATACAGCGAGGAGGACATAATAAACAATATTGAATCCGTAGTAAAACAAGTTGTTGGTTACGAGGAAAATGCCCGGACACTGATGATGAAAGAAGATAAAAAAGTAATAGAAGATAAAATTTGGCGCGCGTATGGAGCACTTTCAAATGTCAGGATCATTGATTTTCAGGAGACTTTAAACTTGTTGTCTCTCCTGCGGTTAGGAATTGGATTGAAGATGATAGATAAAATAGATAGAACGCTAATTAATAAAATGTTTATTATTACACAACCGGCGTATCTTCAGAAATTAGAAGGAAAAAAACTGGCGCCTTATGAGCGCGATATAGCAAGAGCAGATCTTATCAGGGAAAATTTAGAAAGAAGGGGGGAATAAAGATGTTCAGCAGATTTACAGAAAGAGCAAAACGTGTAGTTATGATGGCAAAGGAGGAAGCTACCCGAATGAATCATCCACAGGTTGGAACGGAACATATTTTACTTGGTCTTCTTAGAGTGGGTAGTGGAGTAGCTCTGGCGGTAATTGAAAAAATGGGTATAGATCCAAGAAAGATAATGAACGAAATAGAGAAAAAAGCGAGAACAGGTTCTCCGGCATTAGTACTTGGAGAGATGCCTATAAGCCCACAAGCCAAGAGAGTTCTGGAACTCTCTCTGGAGGAATCGGCTGCGCTGGGACATAATTATGTTGGCACAGAACATATATTTTTGGGCTTGATCCGTGAGAAAGAGGGAATTGCGGCTCAGGTTCTTGAACAAATTGGACTTAATCTTGAAAAGGTGAGAGATGAAATAATGAGCCTTCTCGGTGCAGAACCTGTGGGCGCAACAGCAGGTCATACAGGATCGGGAGGAACAGGAGTAAAAACAAAGACACCGGCGCTTGATGCGTTTGGGACTAATCTCACAAAACTTGCAGATGATGGAAAGCTTGACCCTGTTATAGGGAGAAAGGATGAAATAGAGAGAGTAATTCACATATTAAGCAGGAGAAAAAAGAATAATCCTGTTCTTTTAGGAGATGCGGGAGTTGGCAAAACAGCAATTGTAGAGGGATTGGCTCAGCAAATAATTGCAGGGAATGTTCCTGATTCCATTAAAGGGAAAAAGCTTATAACACTTGATCTGGCTTCTATGGTTGCAGGAACAAAATATCGCGGGCAGTTTGAAGAAAGAATTAAAGCTGTTATGTCAGAGATAAAAAAATCGGACGATGTGATAATGTTTATTGACGAGATACATAATTTAGTAGGCGCAGGCGCTGCG
This sequence comes from bacterium, assembly GCA_023129655.1. Lineage (GTDB taxonomy): Bacteria > JAHJDO01 > JAHJDO01 > JAHJDO01 > JAHJDO01 > JAHJDO01. The sequence goes on from JAGMBN010000045.1 coordinate 1,517, forward strand.
GAAGGAGCGCTGGACGCTTCCAATATACTGAAACCCGCATTAGCCAGAGGGGATATTCAGTGTATTGGCGCGACAACTGTAGATGAATACAGAAAATACATTGAAAGAGATACCGCTCTGGAAAGGCGTTTTCAAACAATTATGGTTGAAGCTCCGTCCGTAGATGAAACAACTGAAATATTAAAGGGCTTGAGAGACAAGTATGAAGCGTATCATAAAGTAAGGATAGCGGATGAAGCGCTTGAGTCTGCGGCTAAATTGTCTGATCGTTATATAACCGATAGATTTTTGCCTGATAAGGCGATAGACGTCATAGATGAAGCCGGCGCAAAGGTGCGATTATCTGTCATCACTGCGCCTTTGGATGTAAAAAAACTTGAAAAACAGGTTGCCGAAGTTAGGAAAGAAAAGGAAGCAGTTATTAAGGCGCAGGATTTTGAAAAGGCGGCAGAATTGAGAGATCAAGAGAGAAAGCTGAAGGCTGAGCTTTCCAGCCAGCAGAAGAACTGGAAGCAGTCAAATAAAAAAACATCAGCTGTAGTAACCACTGAGGTGATTGCAGAGATTATAGCCAAGTGGACAGGTATACCTATTCAGAGACTTCAGGAAGCAGAGGCTAAAAAACTTCTCAAGATGGAAGAAGCTCTGAATAAGCGTGTTATTGGACAGGATGAACCAATAGAAGCAATCAGCAGGGCAATAAGACGTTCACGATCAGGGCTGAGAGATCCAAAAAGACCTGTTGGCTCATTCATTTTTCTGGGACCTACAGGCGTAGGGAAAACCGAGCTTGCAAAGACTTTAGCAGAGTTTTTATTTGGTGATAAAGACGCTCTTATACGTCTTGATATGTCAGAATACATGGAGAAATTTGCCGTATCAAGACTTATCGGCGCTCCTCCCGGATATGTTGGCTATGAAGAAGGCGGACTGCTTACTGAAAAGGTAAGAAGACGACCATACTCTGTGGTTCTTCTTGACGAGATAGAAAAAGCGCATCCTGATGTTTTTAATATACTTCTGCAGGTGTTTGATGACGGCAGACTGACAGACAGTTTGAATCATACTGTTGATTTCAGAAATACAGTATTAATTATGACATCAAACATCGGCACACGCGATATAAAGCGCGGATCTTTAGGCTTCCGCTCTTCAAACGCAAAACTGACGCATGAGGACACTAAAGCAAAACTTATGAGCGAGGTTAAACAGGTTTTCAGACCGGAATTTATTAATAGATTAGACGAAGTAATAGTGTTTCACGAGCTCAAAAAAGATGAATTAAAACAGATAGTGGATTTGATGTTAGCCGATGTATATTCACGTCTTGAATCAGACGGAATAAAATTACAGATTACTTCTCAGGCAAAGGATTTCCTTATTGAAAAAGGCTATGAACCTGTTTATGGAGCAAGACCTCTCCGAAGAGCTATACAGCGCTATATTGAAGACCCTCTCTCTGAAGAAATGTTAAGAAGAAAAATTGCCAAAGACTCCATAATAGATGTGGTTCAAAAAGGGGATAAACTAGATTTTAGTATAAAAAAATAACCATGGCATTCTATTCAGCTCACCACGCCCAAGACTTATCGTCTCCTACCATTTTTATTTTGCATTATAATATCTGATTCTTTCTCCAACGTATTCTTAATAGGTCAACATAAAACCTGACTATTTTTCTTATGTCTTTTTTTATAAGAAACTTTGGGTCTCCACCTCCTATGGTTTCCCAACCTGTTCCTATCAGAGAGTCCTTGTATCTTGAGAGAATGATATTTGTTTTTGCATCCTTTAATTTTATTTCCAGCAGGATTTTTGTTTTGCCAAAACCCAGAAACCCAAGATGAGATCTCCATAACTGGTTTCCATAATCAACTGTGAAATTGGATGTAATCTTTAACACATTAGCTTTATTCAGAACTTTTTTATCGTATGTAACAGATTGGAAAAACCCTGCTCTTTCAAAAGCTATATTAATCTCGCCTTTTATATATTTCTGAATTATTCTATCGTCTGCTGTTAGGCTTTTGCCGTTTCTTTCAGGCTTTTGTATATAGGCTATTTCATAATTTCTAAGCCTAACACATGGGTTTATATAAAGTTTTGCGTCCGGCTTATATGAATTTCTAACGAGCCACCACTGAGGAGAACATCCGGAGATAAATACAGTAAATAATAAAAAGAAGAAGAATGTCAAATGCCAAAACACATCAGGGCAGATACATGGATCTGCCCCTACATCCCCCTTAATCCCCCTTCGAAGGGGGATGGTTTCGCCGTAGGAGAAATCAGGGGGATGTTCGCCCATCTCTGGATTAAATTTTTTAAAATTTGTCATTTTACTTTAATTAGCACCCTCCTTGTTCTTGGCCCATCAAATTCGCAGAAATAAATAGACTGCCATGTTCCAAGTACAAGGCGTCCATTATCTATAAAAACTGTTTTATCGCAGCCTACTATGCTTGATTTTATATGAGCAGGAGAATTGCCCTCCATATGGTGGTATTTTTCTTCATAAGGAACACATCTGTCCAGTCCGTATTCCAGATCCCTTAGAACATCCGGATCAGCGCCCTCATTTATAGTAACACCGGCTGTAGTGTGAGTGATAAATATATGACAGAGCCCACTGCTTATTCCGGATTCTTTAACTTTGCCTTCAATATCTGAAGTGATATTAATAAATTCCTCTCTTTTATGGCTCTCAACAGATAACTCAAAAATCATAAAATCAACATAACACACAAGTAATTGTTTTTGCAAATTTTTCGCAGCATTGGTAGAATCAGGCATATGGATACAATCTTAAGTTCCTTAAATCCTGCTCAAAAAGAAGCTGTTACATATCATGAGTCTCCACTTCTTATACTGGCTGGTGCTGGCAGCGGTAAGACACGCGTGTTGACTCATAGGATTGCATACTTTATTAAGAAAGAGGTAAGTCCACACAGCATGATAGCTGTAACATTTACAAATAAGGCTGCGGAGGAGATGCGCAAACGTATTAGCTCTCTTGTATCCGAATCCTCTGAAAAGGGATTGTGGATAGGTACATTCCATTCTGTCTGTCTTAGAATTCTGAAGAAAGAAAAGGCAGTGCCTGATTTTATAATATATGATGATGCAGATCAAACTAAGCTCATAAAGGAATGTATTAAGAAATTAAATTTAAGCAGCAAGCAATTTCAGCCTAAAGCCATTTTGGAAAAGATAAGCAGAGCAAAGGATAAACTTCTTGATACTGATGAATATATGGAATTTTGCGAGAATTTTTATGAGAGAAAAGTTGCTGATATTTACAAAGAGTATCAAATTCGTCTTAGGGAAATAAAAGCTTTTGATTTTGGGGATCTTATAATGAACACGGTCAAGATATTTAATGACTTTCCTGATATTATGGATAAGTATCATAGTAAATTCAGGCATATTTTTGTTGATGAATATCAGGATACAAACCATGCTCAATATGAGCTTATTCGTCTTCTTTCTTCAGGATGCGAAAGCATATCCGTTGTAGGAGATCCTGACCAGTCAATATATAAATGGCGTGGAGCGGATATTTCTAATATCATGAATTTTGAAAGGGATTTTGCAGGAGCTAAGATAATAAAGCTTGAAGAAAATTATCGTTCAACACAAGCAATTTTATCTGCGGCAAATAGTGTAATTAGAAACAATACAAATAGAAGAGAGAAAAATTTGTGGACTCGTAATCTTGCAGGAGCTAATCCAATATATTATCAAGCGTATGATGAAATTGAAGAAGCAAAGTTCATCTCAGAGCAGATAAAAAATCTACTTATAAACAATAAAACCTATAAAGATATTGCAATATTCTATCGTGTGCATGCATTGTCAAGACTGGTTGAAGACAGTTTTAGACGCGAAAGCATACCATACAAAATAGTGGGCGGAGTAAGGTTTTATGACAGGAAAGAAGTTAAAGATATACTTGGTTATTTGAGAGTAATATCAAACACGGACGACTTGATTAATATAAAAAGAATTATCAATCTGCCTCCAAGAGGCATTGGAGACACGACGTTAAAAAAACTGACAAAGCATGCAAGTATGGGGAAACAGTCTCTGTTCAGTCTCATAGATAACCTTGATAACGTTTCTGACATAACTTTAGAAACAAAGAACAAGATAAAGTTTTTTGTGAATATTATTAAAAAATATCAGGCTTTCAAAGGAAGCATTACTAAAATGGCAAAAGAACTAATAGCAGAAATAAATTATACGAATTATCTTCATAGCGCAGACCCGGGCACTGCGCGTGAAAGAGAGGAGAATGTGTTTGGAGTTGTTTCCGCAATTGCGGAATATGAGGAAAACACACAGGAGCCGCTGCTCAGAGATTTTTTAGATCAGGTTGCGCTTCTTTCCAGTGTTGATAACTGGGATTCCGAAAGCAACGCAATTACATTAATGACCGTCCATGGCGCCAAAGGATTGGAATTTCCAATCTGTTTTATGGCAGGAATGGAGGAGGATATTTTCCCACACATAAATTCCTCGCTTGAGACGAGCGATCTTGAAGAAGAAAGGCGTCTTTGCTATGTAGGTATGACAAGGGCAAAAGAAAAACTGTATCTCTCGTCAGCTCTGAGAAGAAGGATTTACGGCGCATGGCGAAATACCATAACATCAAGATTTATAGATGAAATTCCTGACAATTTATTGGTTAAGACATATAGAAAAACTGGTTTAAATAAACCTGTTTTCTCATCTCAAAACAATTCCATAAACAATAGTCTAAGATATGAAAGCTTGGAAGATGAGGCGTGTGTATACAAGGTTGGACAGAGAATTATGCACCCAAAATGGGGACGGGGAACAGTTGTCAGTAAAACCGGGCGTGGAGAGAAGACAAAGCTTACAGTGCATTTCTGGAAAGGAAATATCAGAAAAACATTATTAGCTAAATATGCGAATTTGATGAGTGAATAGTTCCTAATAATCACAGTTTTTCGTTTGTTTGCAATACACCTATTTTACTAGTATTATGCGTATGATAAACTAGAGGTAATTATTATGGGACGCATGATCGTAAAATGGTGAATCGCATGTTAAAAATAGACAAATACCTTATATTTGGTAATGGTCAGGTGCGGATATAAATTTGACAGTGATAAATCACCATGTTATTATCCGGACATAATTCAAAATTTGGCAATATATAACAGATATTTTTGGAGGATTAGATTGCCATGAGAAAACTTTCAATATTCTTTCTAATATTTTCAATAATTTTAAGCAGTGTAACTCCTGCTTATAGCTGGTCAAGAAAAGCAAGCACAGCTACAATTCAATGAATTGGCAAAATATAATTTATCTGTTGCCTATCAGAAAACAGGAAAAGCGAAAGAGGCAACTGTAGAATTAAAAAAACTAGAGCAGAAATAGAACTTTGTTAAAAATTAAGCACTGCGAACGAGATTGCTTCGCTTCGCTCGCAATGACTGGGAGGTAAATAATGCGCATTGGTATTATGGGTGGTACTTTTAATCCAATTCATTATGGACATCTTGTAAGCGCTTCTGAAGTCTGCAATAAATTCAAAATGGATAAGGTAATATTTATTCCGTCAGCCCTTAATCCACTCAAAAATACTTTCAACCTTGCTGATGCTCAGCATCGTCTTAAAATGATAAAATTAGCAACAGCTGATAATCCTTTGTTTGAGGTTTCAGACATTGAAATAAAAAGAGGAGGTACATCATATACTATAGATACGATTAAAGCGCTCGTGAAAAAATACGGCAAAGATACTAATATATATTTCATAATAGGCGCAGACGCTTTTTGGGAAATAGATAGCTGGGCATCTTCTGATACACTTTTAAAAATGTGTAAGTTTATAGTAACGACTCGTCCGGGATATGATGTTAAAAAAGCAAAAACAAAGATTACCTATCTTGAAATCTCTTCTTCTGACATTAGAAAGAGAATAAAATCAGGCTATCCGATAAAATACTTACTGCCTGAAAGAGTTGAGAATTACATATACAAACATAAACTCTATAGATAAAAAAGTAAGCAGGTCTATAAGCCGGGTTCTGTAATAGTTGACCATCTATCTTGCACCGATATTGCTATCAGCGTCTAGCGGCTTACCCAAGGGTTAAATTGAGACGAGCAGTCTCTTCCCTCTTACTTAGCCTTTCTCCGGATGGGGTTTACCATGCGCCTGATATCGCTGTCAGACCGGTGTGCTCTTACCACGCCATTTCAACTTTTCCCCACACCTAATCAGGTGTGGGGAAGTTTGCTTTCTGCTGCACTTTCCTTGGAATCGCTTCCATCCCGTGTTATGGGACACCTTTGCTCTCCGGAGCCCGGACTTTCCTCCCCGACGTATGCCGAGGCGGTCAACCGACCTGCTTAGCTAATTTATCAGCTTCCTTATTACCAGTGCGTTTTATATGTGTAATATTAAACTTTTTAAAGCCGTTTTTTAGATGCTGAACTTGTTTGTATAGGCGAAACAAGTTATTATCTTTGACTTTGTAAACGCCGTTTATTTGATTTACAACAAGTTCACTATCTGACAATATAGTAATGTTTCTCACATTTACAATCAGAGCTTCCTGCATAGCAAAAATTACAGCCATATACTCAGCCACATTATTTGTTGTAACTCCTATGTATTGCGAATATTCCTTTATCTTCTTTCCTTCGCAAAAAAACACAATGCCAACGCCTGCTTTTCCCGGATTACCAGCCGATGCCCCGTCAACATATATAGTTAACTCTTCCATCTAATCGCTTTCCTCTACATACAGTATACGCGAACATCTTTCACATACAGTAATTCCATTACAGGTCTTTGCATTATTTATAACCTGTGGAGGTAACTCCATATGACAGCCCCCACATGTTCCGTCGCTGATATTTGCAATACCCACTCCGTTCTTCAAATCTCTGATTCTCTCATATTTGGCTACAATAGCGCTATCTACAGCGCTAACTAAATTCTTACGCTCCTCTTGTCTTTTTTGAAGTTCCTGTTCAAACCGCGCTATTTTCTTCTTGTTCTCCTGCTCTTCCTGTTCAAGTTTTACATTCTCCAGCTTAATCTCATCCGCTTTTTTTTCTATATTCTCATTCGCTGCGTCCGATTGCTCCATTAATAAGAGAATCTCATCCTCCAATACAGAATTTTTCTCCTGTATTTGTTCAATCTCATGCTGCAAGGAAGTGTATTCTTTATTCGTCTTAACAGAATTCTGTTGTGTTTTATACTTGCCTATTGTTTCCGCACCGCTGCCAAGCTCAACCTCTTTCAATTTTCCATTCTTCTGAATCTCAACAAGCTCTGACTCTAAAGCTGCTAACTCATCCTTTTTTGCTTTAAAACCACTATAATGAGCATTCATTTCTTTGGGTATTCTTTTTATCTTCGCATTTAAATTTTGTATCTGCGCATCCAGCTCTTGAACCTGAATCAATAACTTAATATCATTC
>JAGMBN010000046.1 GCA_023129655.1 bacterium
GAATAGGGTTGAATATAAACTCATCGTCTTGTCCCGATGTCTGTCGTAGAAAATCGGATATCTTGAATTTATATTTTATACGAAACGGCTCTTCGGGATTATCTATGTTTGGAAATTCTGTCTTTCCCAAAACGGGTTCTCCAAAGGATTCTGTCAGACCTTTTTCAATATATTTATTCCATAGGTTTTTTTCTATGCCTTCAAGAAAAACAAGACGAAATAAACAGGCTAAATGACCCAGATAGGTTTCCTCTGCCAAACAATTGGATTTTTCGTTAATATCTCTCTTAATATTCATAACCAAACTTGTCTCTGCGCCATTAGCTGAAAAATCCAAAGAAGGAGTTTTGCATATCTGATAACTAGCTGCATCAAAAACAAGCGCATCCGCACTTGTTAAATTAGAAGAGATTTCGCCAAATTTAAGATATTTGTTACTTACATCAAGCCAAACATTTTTTCCGCTTAGATTAAGTTTAACAAGCGGTGTTAAAAAAGCGCCATAATATGGCACAGTCATTTCCGCAAATGTATTGGGTCTTACAAGAACATACGTTGCATCCAGTCTCGCTATATTCAACATTACTTTCAGCAAAATAGCTTTATTCCCACTTCTTTTTGTTAAAGTGGATATTGCAGGTTCAAATTTAGCGCTGTTATGTTTAATAGCCCTGTTTATGTAGTAGTATATTGCCTCTGCCTTTTCATGAGAGGAGTTGCAATCCTTTACAATTTCATGGGTAGTATCTTTAAGCAATGATGTCTCAACAGATGTTCCCATAATTAAACTTCTATAGAGATCATACATTTTATCCAATTTCATAGAAGCCATTACAGTAACATTTGGCATTACATCTTCTTTTGGAGGCATCATAGTCTCTTTTGTAACACTGGGGATATTGTGGAGCTCAAACTGAACAAGTTTTCTATTGCCTGCCAAATTCTTTCGGGTCGGATGAATCCGACCCCTACATTTTTTAGATATATATGATACATCAATATCTGAGGGGAATATTACAGTATAACGAGACCAGAGAATTGCCTCGTTAAATGCCTGAAAATAGAATGAAGGCAGTCTAAAATAACCTTTAGCAATATTGTATGATTTATGTTCAACTGTGTATTTATACTCTATTACTGCGTCCTTCTCTAATCCATGAAGCGAGTAAGCCTGTTTTCCCTTTATCTTTGCCGGTTCCAATATTGTTCCGTCTTTAAGGAATACTCTTAATTCTTCCAGGTTTCCAGTGATGTAAATTTCACCATATTTCTCCCTTCCTATTTCACTAAGAATTTTGACTATCCTGTGTATAGTCTCCTTATAACTGCCGTCTGTATTAAGAATTATAACCTTCCCATTATATAAAGCAGCAGTATAGGCGTTTGGAAGTTCGCTCAGGTCTTTATTGTCCGAAATTAGTTTTAGTGTATTGAATTTCTTTGGAGTATACAGCGCTGCACTTGCTTTTATTTCAGCTAACAGGTTTCTGAGTTCATAGTCACGTGGGTCAAGCTTTAAGGCAGTCCTCCATACCTCTATTGCGCTGTTTGTCATATTCTCAGAATAGAAAAGGTTCCCCAATAGTTTGTAGCACATACTGTATGTCGGGATAATATCCAGAACATCTTTATACTGTTTGTATGCGCTTTCATAGTCTCCCAATTTAGAATATAATCTGCCAAGTTTCAGCCGCAGGTCTGTTCTCAATGGATCAGCTTCTATGCCGGCACTATACTGTGCTGCTGCCTGGTCATATTTATTTTGCCTGAGTAAAAGAGAGACAGGTATTTTGCCAATTTTTTCATAGATCTTTTCTGCTTTATTAAACTGATTCCTGTCAGTGTATAATTTTGCTTTGAGCGTTAAGGCGTCTTTTAGCTCCGGATTTATTTTTAGAGCAAAATCAATGGATTTTTCAGCTTCTAAATCCCATCCTCTCTTTTTGTAAACTCTTCCAAGATCAACGTAGCCAGCAGCAAACTCAGGATTTATTTTTATTGTATATCTAAATTTTTCTATTGCTTCTTTGTATAACTTGTTTCTCTCAAAATATAAGCCTAATGCCTGTATGGCAGGTACATGCTGGCTGTCATACTTAATAGCTTTATTGTAAAAGTCCTTTGCTTTATTTTCTCTTTCTATTTTTGGAAGGAATCCAGCCCGTTCGTACATCCTGCCTATTGCATATAAAAATCCTGAAAATTTTGGCTGGAGTTCTATAGCCCGATTTAAATATTTTATCCCCTTATCCTGCAGCCCTTGGGAATAAAGGAGTATGCCGATACAGTAATGGTTCAGGGCTTTATTATCTAAACATTCAATGTCGTTGCGAGTGAGAGTCTCCCGAAGCAATTCGGTTTTAGATTGTCGCGTCGTCCTCCCGAAAGCTTTCGGGACTTTCGGGACTCCTCGCAATGACGTGATTGATAAGTTATCCATAAACTTTAGATTAGCACACGTTTTTTTCTCTAACTCAGTTATCCTTAACTTAAACGTCCAGTTGCCTAGTTTTGTGTCGCAAACAGACTTGATAAGCAGAGAATTCCATCCTTCTTCAAGGGAAGCTGGAAATGAATTAGTCAGAGGATAGAAATCCTTATATCTATCACATACAGAGATGCATTGATAGTTGACCCATGCTTTCCAAGCGCACTGCGTTTGGATATTTAAGATCACATCCTGTTTAAAGGGAGAATGTATGAATGTCAGCGCATAAGCGCATCCAAGGTTTGGTTTAATTATCTGCTTAAAATCAACCAAGCCATTTTTGAAAATGCCATTAAGATGCCTCCAGCGAACCTCTCCAGTATATCCCTGATAATTGATATTGAATTTGATCTCTTGTTCCGGAGGGAATTTCTCATAAAAACATGAGCGTCCAAATCTGCCAAATGGGCCTATTACTGTCCACTCAGTTACATATCCAAAAGAAGCATATATTTTTTCAGCTTTTTTTGACTGATGATAAAGGTTATAGAATTTTACAAGAACTTGTTTTATGAGAAACCTGTTTCTCTGGTTACTTATTTCTTTTTTTAATACCTTCTCAAGAACCTTAATAGCTTTTTTATGATTTGTGAATTTGCCTGATAAATTTATTATTCTTTGTAATAGAACTGTGCTTCTTATAGAATCAGGGTCTTCCTTTAATATCTTTAGCCAGCTATCCAGCATTTCGTCATATTTACCTCTGGCTTCATATGCAAAAGACTCAAAATATTGAGTCCCTACCACATTATTTTGTTCAGCATGTAGAGACGCAAAATCTTGCGTCTCTACCATTAAGCATACGAATATTGTCAGAGCGAAATTTTTAAATAATTTCATCATTCAACCGCAGGTTTCTTTTTAATTATTACTTCCTTGTTTTCGTTCTTATCTACGTCTGCAGCGAATTTACGAAATTCCGGATACTCTTCAGGCGAAATTCTTGAGACATCTAACCGAAACTTTACTTTAACCATAACCTTATCAGGTAATTTACTGTATGCTATTGATAAAGAGCCGAATTTGCTTTTTAGGTCAACACGTTTAGGCAAGTGATTTGATTCATAACCTTGCGGAAGTAAGAATTCAGTGGTTCTATTCTCTGTAAATGGATACGAAAGCAGGAGATCATGTTTTCGTATACTGCTTGAAGCGTACCTTTGAGTAAGTTTGTGACGAATCATAACCGGATTAAATGAAAAGCCTTCAGAAACAGGTTTTAAGAATTTTGGCACACTAACAGCGTAATTGTATTTTATAGGAGTATCCAGCCCGGATAAATCAGGAAAGTGAATATTTATTACTTGCGCGCCTTCAAATATGGTGTTTAATAATTTTTCAAACTCCTCCTTCTGCTTTGAAGGAATTTGGAAAAAGTATCTAATTCCGGGACAGAATGCTCCTGTAACTACTTCTGTTCCGCCAATGTATGCGCTTCCATCGTTTTTTAATAATACATTTTTATCTGAGATGCGGTTATTATGAATGCCTGTGCTGACAGGTATTGTAGATAATATGCCCTTTCTCCGCTTCAGGTCTACTACAAACACACAAGCTTCCTGATCCATCCATGGTATCTCATTGATACTGCTATATTCAGCAGTGCCATCAAGCCAAAGCTCTTTTTTACCATTGAGCTGAACATGACATATTGCGTGATTAAATAAGCCAAGAGAGGCTTGGGAAAAATCAAACCTGCCACGATGTCTTGTTCTCACAAGTACGATTTCCGAATCTATTCCAGCTTCTTTAAGCATTGTCATAATCAGCAGAGATTTATCCTTACAGTCGCCGAATTTCCTGTTAAATACCTGACATGCCTTATATGGCTTGTAACCATGTATCCCGAATTCCAAACCTACGTATCTAATCTTTTTAACAACATAATCATATATGGCTCTGATCTTATCAATTTCCGTGTTCTTGTTTTCTATCAATGAAGCTACCGTTCTTTTTATTTCAGGAGACGATTTCATCTGTCCCCTTGTAAGATCAGCGTACCACTTGGCCATATCTGTCCAATTCTTAAAGGTAGATACAAGCAGGTATGGAGTGATCTCCGGATAAGGAGGCATATTCAGTTCCTTCTCTATTTTTTCAATATTTCTTTTCTCCCAGATATAAGTAATGGTATCTGCATGTTTATCATAAATTTTTTGCGAAGAGATATTGAGCTTTGGGCTGTGAAAGTAAAATTTGCGCTGTTTTGGAACAATAAGAATATATTTAGAACGAACAATAGGATTTGTATCTTTAAATAAGAACATATTTCCAAAGTAATTACCATATATATTGCCTCCTATATCATTGACCTTATATTCAAAATCAATAATATCGCCTTTTTCAAGAGAGCTGAACTTAATAGTTTTTCTTCTGTAATCATAGTATAGCCTATACTGAGGGCTGGATGTGGATACATCAGAGAACTTGTAATAATCCGTTGTTGTTCCGTCTTCCTTTATAATACGAGCTTTTTTAATAATAACTTCCTGAGTCCCTGGCGCATAATATATGTTGAGATGATTAAAATCATTTACACCTTTATTTGTAAGAATTTTAATGACCTGATGCACATATTCAGACGAAGTGCCGTCCATATATACACGTGAAATTGCTTTATCAAGAAGATAAACAGCTTCGCTGTCAGTATGTTTTAGGTTATCCGCAGAATTGATTATTGCTGTTATGTTCTCTGTGAAATTCTCTTCATAAGCTTCTTTCTTTGGACTCACAAATTCCTCATATTTCCTGAGCCATGTATAGTCAGGCTTTATTTTCAAAGCCTTATTAATAAACTCTTCAAACTTTTCATAATTACCGATTCGTCTATATAGTAGCCCTAAACTTGAAAGTATTTCATAGTTCTCAGGACAGATAGTCACTGCCTGATTATATACTTTAATGGCTTTACGGAATTGGTATCTGTTAGCATATATCTTTGCCATGCGGAGATAGCTCCTCGTATCATACGGATTTAATTCTGCCATTTCACATAGTCTATTCAATGCTTCTGAGTGCTTGCTCGTATTTAGTAAAATTTTAATGATCTTGTCTCTTGCGTAATTATCTGTAAAATTTGTTCTGAGAAGCTTCTGGATATGTTCTTTCTTATATTCGGACAGGTCTCGACCTGTTCCTACATATTTATATGCAGGAACATCTTTAATTTTCTCAAGCAAGGGAGGAATAAGTGGGGCTAAACCTTGTTTTGAGTAAATGGATGCCTTCAGGCAAATTGCCGGAATAAATGATGGGTTAATATCAAGACATTTATTAACTAAAGGCAATGCTTTTGTCAGGTTATTAGCATTTAGGTAATATTTTGCCAGTTGATAAAAGGCTATTGTAAAATCAGGATCCAATTCAATAGTTTTCTCCAACAGCTCCCTTCTTTTGTTTGGTTGATGCGCAAGATTTGCTCCAAGATATGAATAGAAAGGATTATTGGGATTTAACTGGATCGCTTTTGTTATGCATAGAAAATCCTTATGTTCGGTTTCATCATACGGCAGGCTTTTATTGTATAGATATGCTAAATAATAATGGAGCTGCGCATTATCCGGGTCAGCTTTGATGCTTTCTTCAAGAAAGGATATATTTCCTAAGCTAATCTTGCCCGTATCTTCCGCAGGAATATGTTCTGCTATCTTTGCAGGTAAATTTGCGCGAACCTTTAGTCTTGATATACGGCTGCCATTTGGAGACGTTATTCTGAAAAGCAATCCCCATTTCTCCTGTTTTTGACAGAGCTTGATCAGGATTTTGTTCCATCCTTTGTTAAAAAATACTCTTGCATGACTCTGGTCAAATCGCACAGAATGATAATTATTATCGCTGAAAACTAAGCTGTTATTTACCCATATCTTAATTGCATCATCATGCCCCATTCTAAATACAACTTCTCTTTTCTTATTTGATTTAACAAATGTCAGCAAATAACCACAGGTGTTTTTATTTGGTCTGAAAATAGCTCCAAGGTCAATGAATCCTGACGGAGACTCAATATTTATATGTCTCCATTTTACTTTTCTATCCTTACCCTGATATTCAGAAGAAATTTTTATTTCCGTTTCAGGCTGGTACTTTCTGTCAAAACCTGTTTTCCCATCATTGTCAAATGGTCCTATTGCAAACCAGTTTTGAATAAAACCAAGTTTTGCGCACAAGCTCTTCGCCTTATCAATTTCACCATCTTCAAGGCATAGCTGCAGCATAAACCATGTGGCAAGGGATTGATTTGATGTTCTGCCTCTTCTTACATATTTACAGATTTTTAAGACGTTTGTTTTATTACTAATACTAAAACGCATATCAAAAATTCTTCTTAGGTATACCTCCTGCTGTATCCTATCAGAAGTTTTTCTAATCAACTTTTCATACACTGCAAATGCTTTATCGTAATTCCCCTTTACCTCTTCAGATAGCCCCGAGTTTTCTAATTTGCTGATATCACCTATACTTAGAGTTGTATAGCCTGCAATTGGAACGAAAAGCATAAAAATAAAAACAAGCGCAAGAAAGGAAAATTTTAAATTGAAAATTTTAAAATTGTTTTTCATAGAATGTACTTTGCAGTATGAATATCCTCTGCAAATTTTTCATTAATATAACATCTCGCAACTTTACAAGCAACAATTTAAAAATTCGAAATTCTTTAATTTTTGTTAAGTGAATTTCTTGAAACATAAAACAAAATGTGCTAAAAGGATAGAGTTCAACATTTTGAACCCCTACATTTAGGAGCAATTTGGCATGATGATAAAAATAGCGCCTTCAATCCTTTCTGCGGATTTTTCAAGGCTTGAGCAAGAGGTGTATAGAGCTGAGGTGGCAGGAGCGGATCTTATACACATTGATGTTATGGACGGACATTTTGTTCCTAACATAACAATAGGGCCAGTAGTAGTAAAATCTATAAGAAGCAAGATTAACATTCCACTTGATGTGCATTTGATGATTGAAAACCCGGACAAATACATAGATGCTTTTGCAGAGGCAGGCGCAGATATTATAACTGTTCATGTTGAAGCGTGTACGAACTTACAGAAAACTCTTGATCATATACGAAAATTCTCTAAAACAGTCGGAGTTTCACTTAACCCTTCTACGCCTATTGTGCGTATAGAACACGTTCTGAAACAGGTTGATATGGTTCTGCTTATGACTGTTAATCCAGGATTTGGCGGTCAGAGATTCATCAGGTCTGTTTTGCCAAAAATAGAAGAGCTTAGACAGATGATAGATAAGGCAGGGTTACCTATTGATATAGAGGTAGATGGCGGTATAGACGAAACTACAGCAGCAGATGTTGTAAAAGCAGGCGCGAACATACTGGTTGCCGGAACAGCTGTTTTTAAAGCACCTGATATGGAGAAAGCAATTGCACAACTACGCAAAAGTCCCCCTTTGAAGGGGGATTCAGGGGGATGTTGAGTTAATGTTTGAAGTAATATCAGAGAAGTTTCAGAACATATTTCGCAATCTTAGAAAGCCGGGCAGACTTACAGAAGATAACATAAAGGCAGCGTTACGGGAAGTGCAGCTTATTCTCCTTGAAGCTGATGTTAATTATAAGGTTGTTAAAGAGTTTATAAGAAATATCAGTGAAAAAGCGGTTGGGCAGCAAGTACTTAGAAGTCTTCAGCCGGGGCAGCAGGTTATAAAAGTAGTGCATGAAGAACTGATCAATCTTCTGGGAAAATCAGCCAGCGGCATAAATGTAGTAGAAGCGCAGCCTATGGTTATAATGATAGTTGGTTTGCAGGGAGGAGGAAAAACAACAACAGTCGGCAAACTTGCGAAATATTTCGCAAAACAGAATTATCAGTGCTCTCTAACAGCAGCGGATATATACAGACCTGCTGCAGTGAAACAGCTGGAAGTTCTTGGAAATCAATTAAATATACCTGTTTTTTCCGGGGGCAATGATCCTGTAAAGATTGCAACTGATTCTGTTAAACTTGCTTCCAGAGACAACAAGGATATTGTTATTATTGATACGGCAGGCAGGCTTCATATTGATGAGAAACTGATGAAAGAGCTGGTAGATATGAAAAAGGCTATAGGAGCGCATGAGGTTCTGTTGGTAGCAGATGCTATGACAGGTCAGGACGCAGTGAATATAGCAAGGGAATATCAGGATATTCTGGGAATAGACGGCGTAATTCTTACAAAGATGGATGGAGATGCCAGAGGCGGCGCAGCAATATCTTTATGCGCTGTTACAGGCAAGCCTGTGAAATTTATTGGAAATGGCGAGAAACTGGATAATCTGGAATTATTTTATCCGGATAGAATGGCATCCAGAATACTGGGAATGGGAGATATTCTTAGCTTAATTGATAAGGCGGAGTTCAAAGATAAAGCTGAACAGGAAAAAGCGCTTGAGAAGAAAATGAGAAAAGAAACC
>JAGMBN010000047.1 GCA_023129655.1 bacterium
CATTGAAAAAATGGGGAAACTCCAGCTTGACAATCATTTGACACAAAGGGATATTTCCCGTTATACTTAGCAGTCTTTTTGATACACAAAATTCCTCGGTAGCTCAATTGGTGGAGCACTTGGCTGTTAACCAGGGGGTTGCTGGTTCGAGTCCAGCCCGGGGAGCTGAGTAAATCTCATTGGGTACCTAGAGAAAGAAATTATGGAGAGATAATTCCATCAGCCAGATTTTTTGGCACCGGTCACTTTAAAGGACATTCAGTGCTTGCCAGCTTTTATGTAGAGACTTTCTCTGAGAATATAGATTTTAGCGGTTTTACCAAAACGGAGGACTTATTGGAAGGCACAATCAATAAAAATGAAACTGTTGAAGTGCCATCATTCTCTGTAAAGGTTATTATTGTTGAGGAGTAAACAAAAATGAGCAAAGATATTCTTACAAAAAGAGAAAGGGTTGAGAGAACCCTGAATTTTCAGCCAGTTGATAGAGTAGCTATCCATGACGAAGTAAGTTATAATCCCGGGGTTATTTCTCTTTATACCGGTAAAAAGATAGAAGGCTTTAATTATTCTATTGAGGATATATGCGAGGTAATAAAGAAAACATTAGATATGTGCTTCCCTCCGCGTGCACCGAAAGGTACAGACAAAATAGTACTTGAGGATGGCACTATTATTCAACATGACAATTGGACAAGTTGGGTAACCTCTTCTCCTATTGATGTTGAAGGCTTAAAGAAGCATTACTTAAAAAAGATTGAAGCAGAGAAAACCTCTAAATTTGATCCGAAAAAGGAAAGAGAAGAACACCACAAAAGGTTTCTGCGGATACAAAAATTAATTGGTGATACAGTTATTTGCGAATATCTGACAAATGTTGGACTCTGTGAGTGCTGGGATCATGGACGAATAGTACCTTTTAGTTATTTATGCCACGATGAGCCGGAACTTATTTCTGAATATTTTAAGATACACACGGACAGTCAAATCAGGAAAGTTCATGCCATAGCTGATAAAAATCTTTCTCCTGTTATCCTAATTGCCGATGACCTGGCTTCCAAGACAGCCCCAATGTTCAGCCCTGAATTCTTAAGAAGGGAATATTCCCCTCATCTTACCCGTCTTGTGGAGGCATGGCACGAGCATGGGCTAAAGGTGCTTTTTCATAGCGATGGAAACTGGAAGATACTCATCCCTGATTTTCTGAAGTGCGGTGTGGACGGGTTCTATTGTTTGGAGCCAGCCACTGGTATGGATATCATTGAACTGAAGAAAAAATATCCAAAAGTAATCTGGGCAGGGGGCTTGGACGGTGTTGATTTAATGGAGAGAGGAAATCCAGAACAAGTCAGAAAAGAAGTAAGAAAACAAATTCTTGAGACGGATGTTCTAAACACAGGAGGACTCTTTTTAGCAACCTCCAGTGAGATTAATCCTCCGATAAAACCAGAAAATTATCAGGCTATGATAGAGGAAGCAAAATCAATCCATAACAAGGAATTTACAGGTGAATAAAAACACAGGAGGAAAGGAAATGCAAAAAGGTATTAGCTCGGTTAAACATTCATTGCAAAATGAGCACCCGGGTGAAGTAGTTCTGGATGTTTGGGGATGGCAAAGTATGACTCATGGTTGCAGGAGTATGGGTGACATTTCTACATTCAGTCTCAACCATTTTAAGCAGATTACTTGTGGCTCTGGTGGTATGGTAATGACTAATAGGGATGATTTGGAGGAGAGAGTAAGGCTATTTGTTGACAAGTGCTATTTCAGGGATGGACGAAAGAGAAATCCATATTTTTTAGCCCCCAATTATCAGATGACAGAACTTCAGGGGGCAGTGGCTATAGCCCAGTTTGGTAAGCTTGAGTCTATTATAAAAAGAAGAGAAGAGCTTGGGACACGTCTTAAAAATGGTTTGCAACAGATTGAAGGCATTATACCACATTACGTCCCGGAAGGATGTAACCATACCTGTTTTCTTTATACGGTAAGGATTGATAAGAATAGAATTACAGTTGGTCCAGTGGAATTTGGTAAAGCCTTAGCTGCGGAAGGTATCCCTAACGAGCCAAATAAGGTTACCGGTGGAATGGCAACATATAAGTATGACATTTTTAAAAACAGGAGCGCTTTTCCAGGAACACAGTTTCCGTTTGTTAGTAAAGATTTGGACTCTAATGTTGAATATAAAGATGGAGATTGCCCGGAAGCCGAAAAGGCCTTTGAAGAAACATTTAATTTTTCTATAAATGAATTTTATGCTGATGGGGATATTGACGATATGATTGAGGGTGTTAGGAAAGTGGCTGATTATTATAGAAAGTGAGGAGATAAAAAATATGGGAAAAGAATTCAAATTTGTTATTGTCGGTTCAGGTAATATCGTGGCTACATATATTACTGCTATTAGGGAAATACCCTGTATAGCAATTGCCGGAATAGTATCCCGCAGCAAAAAAAGACCTAAAGCTTTGGTTGGAGATAAATCTGTGGAAATTACTGATTCACTTGAGAAAATAGCACGGGATTTTGATGCAGTTATACTAACCACTCCAAATGGACTACATCATGAAGGGGCAATTCAGGCAGCAAAATTAGGAAAACACGTATTGACTGAAAAACCTTTGGATATTTCTATAAAGGCAATGGATTATATGATTAATACTTGCAGGCAGAAAAACGTTAAGCTTGGAGTTTCTTATCAAAGACGAATGAGCCCTGACAATATTACAATGAAAAAAATCCTTGATGAAAAAAAGCTTGGAAAAGTCTTCGCATCTGATTTGAGCGTAAAATTTTACCGTGGCCAGGATTATTATGATAGCGCTCCTTACAGGGGAACATGGAATATTGATGGTGGTGGCCCATTTATGCAGCAAGCGTCACATAACATAGACATATACTGTTGGTTTTTTGGGAAACCTGTAAAGGCAGTCAGCCTTTTAGGCACTTTTGCCCATAATATTGAGACGGAAGATCATGGAGCAGCATTGCTGAAACATTCCAATGGCATGATTGGAACCATTATTGCCTCTACTGTCGCTAAACCTGGATTTCCCGCAAGACTTGAAATCCACGCTGAAGCAGGCACGATAATTATGGAAAATGATATAATCACAACATGGGCGGTCAAAAGGATGGAAAATCCGAGTACAGCAGGAGAAGCAAAAATTCATAACGGAGCCTCAAGCGCATCGGTAACGGATACTGCAGGTCATGAAGCGATACTAACTGATTTTGTAAAGGCAGTTAAGGAAGATAGAGATCCTGCAGTAACAGGGGAATCAGCACGCATTGCTACTGAGACCATTTTGCGGATTTATAATAGTCAGTTAGAAAGAGCAACTAAAGATGTCTAATTTGAAACGACTTGTTTGCGAGGTTTAGTAATTTAAAAAGGGAGATGATAAAGTTGATTCGATTCTTCAGTGGTGTTGGTGGAGGACATTCTCTATTGACAAAAAGTTTTTAATATATAGAATCAGCCTCAAACATACATAAGGAGATTGTATACATGCAGAGACATAAGTCAGCTCTTAAGAGAGTAAGAACCAGTAAAAAAAGATACAAAAAAAACAGAGCAACAAAAGCAACTATTAAAGTTGCTGCAAGGAATGTCGGTCAGCTTATAGATAAAAAAGCAAGCGCAGCGGATCTGCAAAAATCCACAAGCAAATCTATTTCCTTAATAGACAAAGCTGCAGGCAAAGGGATTATTAAGAAGAATACTGCTCGCAGAAAAAAATCTCTGATAATGCGAAAAGTGAATGAATACAGCAAAAAAAAATCTTCTTCCAAGAAAAACGAAGAAGTAGAAAAAATCAGTTCTGCCAAAAATTAACAACTTCACTTACAATATTTTTTTATCATGTATTTCTTCCAGCATTTCTCCATTGATGGAAAGGATTTGAATGCCTTGCCATACGCTCCACGAAATGCTTCATAGGACGAAGCGCCCTGCTTTAATAGAGAGATCATTTTAACATAATAGGGTCTTCTCAAAACAACAAAAAGATACTCAACCAAGCCTGCTGAGGCTCCATAAAACAACTCAGGCTTACCTTCCGGCGCCTTTTCATACTTAATCAAGGCATCAAGTTTTATATCATTATTCTTATTCATATTTCTCGCTGCTATTATTTTTAAGTTCTTCCCCTTATCCTTTTGCTCATATACTGCCAGTCCTTCATTCAGCCAAAGAGGAATACTGGCTTTAGGACCCATTATCTGCATAAATACCAGATGTGTAATTTCGTGCGGAAGTATATTAGAAAAAAGATTTGGTGCTCCTTCGTACAAGTAGATTACTCTATGAGTCAGAGGTCCGTGAGTAACTATTCCCACGCTTCCGCCTGACCAGCCTGGCTGCCCTGTTTCTTTTACATATTCAGAATGGGTTTTGTATAAGACAATAATCGCCTTTGTTTTCCATGAAGCAAATCTGCTAACCCCCGAATGTCCTATAACGCGCCCTGCCACAACTTCAGCCTTTTTAGCTAAATAAGCAGCTTTTTCCCTACTATAAGAATACACAATAAAATGCTTTGATACATACTTGCAAGAAGGCAGTTTAGCCTGGCTGAAAGGCGCAGCAACCTGTGCCATAGATTGCAGGCTAACTATTACTGCGCAAATAAAGAACAGGATAATAAGCGTTTTTCTAAGAATCATACTGATATTTTATAGCACAAGTAGAAAATGTGTAAAGGCTAAATCTCTCATTTTTGAAGAATCGAATCAACTTTAGTTTCTCATAATCTTTTGCAGGCCAAGCAGATACAAGGTAAAAATAATTTTCGTAAATAAAAATCAGAAAAGAGCCTGATTGTAACATAAATTAACCTCTGGTATAATCAAAAATATTAAATAAGTGGTTCTTTGGAAAAAGGTATGACAAATAAAAAACATTCAAGAAAAAATTGCCTCGCCTAAGTCGCATTTTCGATTTTCTATCAATAAAAAATGAATAAAAACTCAAAATTTAGAGCTAAAATCCGGCAGCCAAAGATAATTGCTTTTCTATGCAACTGGTGTTCCTATGCTGGAGCTGATCTGGCTGGAATAAGCAGATTGCAGTATCCGCCTAATGTGCGAGTTATCCGTGTACCGTGTTCAGGAAGAATGAATCCTCTGTATATAATCAGAGCTCTTCAGCATGGAGTTGACGGGGTCTTGGTTTCGGGCTGTCATCCTGGAGATTGCCATTACATAACAGGGAATTATTATGCGCGAAGAAAATTTGCTATTATAAACAGCTTACTTCAGTATGTTGGTATTGAGAAAGAAAGAGTGCATTTTTCATGGGTGTCTGCGTCTGAAGGCGGCAAATTCGCAGAAGTTATAAAACAGGTAACAGAGGATGTCAAAAAACTCGGTCCTGCGAAAAAATTGGTGAAGAAGATATGAAGACTAAGAAAATTCAGGATATTGCAAGAAAACTTTTAAAAGAAAAAAAGGTTGATGTTGTTATTGGATTTGAGAAAGGAACACTTCCTTCTTCTGCAACACCGTGTTTTATAAGAAATCCTGATGAAGTAGACAGACTTATATGGAACTCGTTTTGTGGAAATAATCTGGCAAATTATCTGCCAAAGCGCAAGGATAAAATTGGAATTGTGGCTAAAGGATGTGATTCAAGATCCATAGTAGTTCTTATTCAGGAAAATCAGATAAAACGGGAACAGTTATACATTATTGGCATACCATGCGATGGAATGACTGATAAGAACAATGTGCTTCATGATTACTGCCTTATATGCGAACACAAGAACCCTGTAATATATGATGTGCTGGTTGGAGAGAAAGTTAAAGAAAACAAGGCACAAAGGCATCCCGAAGGCCTTCGGGACACAAAGTGGCAAAAAATTGAGGATTTTGAAAAAAAATCTTCTTCTGATAAATGGAAATATCTTGAATCAGAATTATCAAAATGTATAAGATGCAATGCGTGCAGAAATGCATGTCCAACCTGTTATTGCAAGGAATGTTTTATTGATCAGGAAAAACCAAGATGGGTTGGCACAACTAATAATCTCTCTGATATTATTTTCTTTCATCTCGGACGTATTTTTCATCAAGCTGGAAGATGCACGGATTGCGGAGCATGTGTAAGAGCCTGTCCAATGAATATAGACCTGAGGCAATTCACACAGAAAATCACAAAGGACGGTGAAACACTTTTTGACTATGAAACAGGGCTTGATATAGACGTTAAACCTCCATTTGCAACATTTAAAGAGGATGACTCAGAGGATTTTATAAAATGAAGAGCAAGGTATTAGCAAAAAAGGATTTATTGAAGTTTATCAATAAGCTTATTAAAGAGTATGATGTTTTTGCCCCTGTAAAGAAAGAGGAAGGCATTGTCTTTTCAAAGATTGATAAAACAGATGATATGTGTCTTTCCTATTCAAATACAAAAAATTCTGTGAAGGAGTTTTTGCTTCCTCAATCAGAGAAGCTTTTTAGGTTTGCTAAAAAGGAAAACACTAATGAGATTACAGATCTAAAGGAAAAGAAGAGACGAAGTCTCCTATTTGGGGTTCGCCCATGTGACGGGAAGGCAATTGCTATGCTGGATAAGGTATTTCTGGAGAATATACCTGATGCGTATTACAAACGCAGGCGAAAAAACACTCTCATTATAGGCATGGCATGTGATACACCTCTTCAAACCTGTTTTTGTACGTCTGTTGAGGGAGGTCCTTTTTCAATTGAAGGGCTTGATGCGTTGTTTGTTGAACTAAAAGAAAACTACTTTATTATTCCTGTAACAAAACAGTGCGAGAAGCTTTTTGTGCATCTTGATAATGCTTCTCAGGAAGATATCAAGGAAGCAGAGAAGCTTAAAAAGAACGCAGAAAAAAGACTAAAACCTGTTTTTGAAATAAAAGATATAAAAGAAAAATTGGATGGGGCATTTGATAATCCAATCTGGGAGGAAATTCATGAGAAATGCATAAAATGTGGGATATGTACATATCTCTGTCCGGCTTGTCACTGCTTTGATATTCAGGATGAAACTGTAGGAGAAGAAGGCTGCAGAGTGAGAAATTGGGATTCGTGTATGTTCCCGAAATTTACAATGCATGCTTCAAGTCATAATCCCAGAGCAACGCAAAAGGAAAGATGGAGGCAGAGAATCATGCATAAATTTAACTATCTAAGGGAAAACACAGGTATGTATGGCTGTGTAGGCTGTGGAAGATGTGTAGAGTACTGTCCTGTTAATCTGGATATTAGAAAAGTTATAAGAGATATACTGGAGTCGAAATGAATAATCCCTATTTGCCAATTCCTATGATAATTAAAAATATAACGGATGAAACGACAGTTAAGGATATTAAAACATTTGAGCTAGCGTTTCTAAACAAAGAGGATGAGAAGAATTTTTCGTATTTGCCGGGCCAGTTTGCAGAGATTTCTATTTTGGGCTCTGGAGAAGCGCCAATAGGAATAGCGTCATCCCCAACAGAAAAGGAAATTTTAAAGTTTACTGTTAAGTGGTATGAAAAAGGCGTTGTAACAAACGCTCTTCACAACTTGTTTGTAGGTGATAAAATCGGGATTCGAGGACCTTTTGGCAATAGTTTTGAATCAAAGAATATCAAGAATAAAAGTGTCGTAGTAATAGGAGGCGGTTTTGCTTTTACAACTCTGCGTTCTTTAACTACATATATGATTCATTCTCATAACAGAAACAAGTTTGAAAATATTACAATTATTTATGGAGCCAGAAGTCCAGATGACTTAATTTATAAAAAAGAGCTGAAAGAATGGGCTGAAAGAGATGATATAAAATTATACGTTACTGTGGATAAAGGAGATAAAGACTGGAAAGGAAGAGAAGGATTTGTTCCAACTGTTGTGGAAGAAGTCGCTCCTTCTGCCCAAGAGGCATCAGCAATAATATGCGGTCCGCCTATAATGATAAAATTCACTATTCCAAAACTTGTGGAATTGGGCTTCTCTCCTGAGAATATATTAAACTCTCTTGAAATGCGGATGAAGTGCGGTATAGGAAAGTGCGGCAGATGTAATATAGGCAACAAATATGTATGCAAAGATGGACCCATCTTCTCTCTTGCTGAATTAAATGACCTGCCCAAGGAATACTAATCGCATTTGTAGCGGTGCAGGGACTCGAACCCCGGACACAGAGATTATGATTCTCCCGCTCTAACCAACTGAGCTACACCGCCATTTACCGTTCACAGAACATCTACGATTATATGGAAGATGAAAAATCCTGTCAAGTTTGATTTTGAGGGTAGCTTGCTCTATAATGAATCAACTCACCCTGACTCTCTCTTGGGAAGAGAGGGAAGATGCTCTCCTTTCTCTTTGAAGAGAAGGGGCAGGGGATGAGTTAGAGGGAAGAGGGTTTTTTTATGAAGGTTCTGGTTGTTGGTAAGGGTGGTCGTGAGCATGCGCTTGTATGGAAGATTGCCCAGAGTCCAAGAGTTTCTAAGATCTATTGCGCTCCGGGAAATGCCGGTATCAATCAGAAGGCAGAATGTGTTCCGATAAAAGCTGAGAATATTCCTGAACTTATCCGTTTTGCACAAGAGAAGGAAATTGATTTAACTGTGGTTGGTCCTGAAGCTCCTCTTACAAAGGGTATAGTTGATGAATTTGAAAAAAGAAATTTAAGGGT